>NZ_JBFBIK010000028.1:0-73158 GCF_040685555.1 Sphaerisporangium sp. NPDC088356 | reverse complement strand
GCTTCGCGGCCCAGCCCTTCTTCTCCGTGGTCCCCTGCGGGAGGGGTGTACGAGCGGGGTGGCCTTCTACGAGCAGTGCCTTGCGAGGGCGGGCCGGTCAGGAGGCCGGCTGGGCCACCTCGGTGGAGGGGGAGCCGTCGACGGCCGCCGCGAGCTGCGACGCCAGCCGGTCGAGCGTGTACGGCAGGCTCAGCACCGAGACGAACGAGAAGGCGTTGCCGTAGTCCCCCGTCTCCTTCACGAAGACCTCACGGCCCTGCTTGACCACGTCGAGGTTGCCGTACAGCTTGTCCTTGTGCAGCTTGTCCGCGTCCGTCGCGGGGTCGGCGACGAGCCACACGATCGCGCTGGTGTCCAGCAGGTCGGTGCGCTCCTTGCTGATGTTGGCGCCGAACGCGTCGCCGATGGCCTTGTCCAGGCCGGGCGGCAGCGTGAAGCCCAGCGAGCTCAGGATGCGCGACCGGTTGTCCTTGGGTCCGTACACGAAGATCCCCTCGTACGGGGTGGCGATGACGGCGGTGGCGCCGTCGAACTCCGGGTGCTCGGCCTTCGTGGCCGTGAACGTGGCCTCCACGTCCTCGACCAGCTTCTTCGCCTCGGCCTCCTTGCCGAGCGCCCTGCCGATGATCTCGGTCTGCCGCTGCCACGGGACCCCGTAGTCGGGGTACTCCTTGGGCTGGGCCACCACCGGGGCGATCTTCGACAGGGTCGCGTACTGGTCCTTCGTCAGCCCCGAGTACAGGGAGAGGATCAGGTCGGGAGCCAGCGAGGCGATCTTCTCGACCTGCGGGCCCGTGCCGGTGTCCTTGAGCACGGTCGGCACGGCGCCGGTGCCCAGCTTGGCGGCGGCCCAGGGGCCGATGGCGCCCTTGTAGCCGCCCACCCACTCGGTGGTGCCGACGGGCACCGCGCCGAGGGCGAGCACGGAGTCCTGGTCGGTGAGGCCGACCGTGACGATCCGCTTGGGCTCGGCGGGGATGGTGGTGCTGCCGTACTTGTGCTCGATGGTCACGGGGAAGGCGCCGCTGTTCGACGCGCTCGCACCGGGGGCGGCGGAGCCGGTGCCGGTGGCTGGATCGGAGCCGGAACCACAGGCGGCGACGGCGCCGCAGAGCAGCAGTACGGAGGCGAGTACCGCGGCGAGCCGGGTGCCTCTCATGGAGCGGGGCATAAGGGGTCCTTCGTCTTGTCGTCAGATGGTCGGTGCGTTGTGAGTGGGGGGTCGTCGGGGAGCGGTGGAACGGGTTTCCGACCAGGCCTCCCAGAGGGCCGCGTAGGGTCCGCCCACGGCGCGCAGCTCGTCGTGACCGCCGCTCTCCACGATCCGGCCGCCGTCCATGACGACGATGCGGTCGGCGGTCGCGGCCTGGGTGAGGCGGTGGGCCACGACCAGGGCGGTACGGCCCTCGATGGCCCGCTGGGTGGCCTTCTCCAGGGTGCGGGCCCCGGTGCTGCCCGCCTCGGCCGTGGCCTCGTCGAGTACGGCCACCGGCGGGTCGGCGAGGATCAGCCGGGCGAGGGCCAGCTGTTGCGTCTGCGTGGCCGTGAGACGGTGGCCGCCCTCGCCGACCACGGTCCGCAGGCCGTCCGGCAACGCTTCCACCCAGGTCAGGGCGTCTACGCGGGCCAGCGCCTCGTGTAGTTCGTCGTCGGCGGCGTCCGGACGGGCCAGCCGCAGGTCGTCGTCGAGCGGGCCGGCGAAGACGTGCACCTCCTGGGTGACCAGCGCGACCGTGGGTCCGGCCCCGTCCCGCTCGGGGACGGCCAGCCGTACGGAACCGGTGGTGGGCCGGTGGATGCCGGCGATGAGCTTGGCAAGCGTGGTCTTGCCCGCCCCGCTCGCACCGACGAGGGCGACCCGCTCGCCGGGCCGCAGGACGAGGTCCACGTCGTGCAGCACAGGCCGCCCGGCCTCATACGCATGCCCAACCCCGCTCACGGCGACCACCGGCTCAACGGGGGCCGCGGGCTCGACCTGGCCCAGCGGCTCAGCCGGGGCGGAGGGTTCCCGTGACCGGTCACTCCGCCCGTCCGGCTCCGCCTCACGCCGCCGCGGGCTCGGCTCTTCCATGCTCTCTGGGCTCTCTGGGCTCTCTGGGCTCTCCGGGCTCCCCGGGCTCTCTGAGGAGGGCGCGTCGGCGACGCCGACCAGGCGGGCGAGGCCCGCGGTGGCCGACTGGGCGTCGTCGACCAGGACGAGCGCGGAGTTGATCGGCGCGAACAGGCTGTGGAAGTACAGTGCCGCCGCCGTGGCCGTGCCGATGGACGTGGACCCGCTGCGCACCAGAAGGAACCCGACAATCAGCACCGCTGCCAGACCGGTGTACTCGGCCACGTGCAGGCGGCTGTAGAACCGCAGCACCAGCTGTACCCCGCGCATCGTCAGCTCGACCGCCGACCAGGAGCGCCGGGTCACCCGCTCGGTGTGGTCCGCCTCCAGCCGGAACGCGCGCACGGTGGAGGCGCCGCCGATGCTGTCCAGCAGTTGCTGCTGCTGGGCCCCGCTGGCGATGCGCTGCCGGGCGTACAGCGGCACGGCGTTGCGCACGTACCAGCGCGCGGTGTGCGCCTGGATCGGCACCGCCAGCAGCGCCGCGAGCAGGAACCGCCAGTCGAGTACGGCCAGTGCCCCGAGGGTGAGCGCGATGGCCAGCAGCGAACGGGCCAGTTCGGGAAGGGCGGTCCGCACCGCCTCGGCCACCTGCGAGACGTCACCGGTGACCCGTGAGGTCAGGTCGCCCGAGCCGGCCCTCTCCACCTGCTCCAGGGGCAGCCGCAGGGCGCGTTCGACGAACCGCTCGCGCAGCCGGGCCAGCACGGTCTCTCCGAGCCGTGATATCAGCGACAGCCCGAGTGTGGTGCTGACTCCCTGAGTCACGGCGACGAGCACCAGCAGCGTCGCGGGCAGGGTGAGGGTCTCGGCCGGTCGCCGGTCGGCGACGAGGTCGACGATGTGGCCCAGCAGCGGCTGTGTGAGCAGGCCGACGGCGGTCGCGGCGACCATCACCGCGAATCCGCCAAGCGCCAGTCCCCGATGCGGTCGCAGCAGCTCCCGCACGGCTGCCCAGGTCCGCCGTCCACTTGCCGTCGGCAGCAACACTCGCGAGGCACCCGGCACGTGTGAGGTCGGAGTCGCGCCGGTCACGCCAGCACCGCGGTCCGGTAGGCGGCGTGGCGTCGTACCAGGTCGGCGTGTGGAGCGGTGTCGGTGACCCGGCCGTCGTGGAGGAGGATCACCCGGTCGGTCACCGCGAGGAGCGCGGGGCTGGTGGTGACGAGGATCGTCGTGCGGCCCGAGCGGAACTCGCGGATGCCGGTGGCGATGCGGGCTTCGGTGACGGCGTCGACCGCGGTGGTCGGGTCATGGACCACCAGCACGGGCCGGTCGGCGGCCAGGGCCCGGGCGAGGGCCACGCGCTGGCGCTGCCCCCCGGAGAGCGAGCGCCCGCGCTCGCTGACCTCCGTGTCCCCACCCCGCGGCAGCGCCCGGACGATCTCGTCCGCCCCGGCCGCCGCCATCGCGCGGGCTGTGCCGCCGGCACCGGCCGTCGCCGTCGCGCCGGGGGTCTCCTCCGCACCGATCGCGGTCATCGCGGGGGTGATGTCGCCGGTGCTCGCGGCGTTGACGTTGTCGTGGAGGGTGCCTTCGAACAGGTCGGCGTCGTGCTCGGCGACCAGTATCGCCATGCGGATGTCGGCGGGGTCCATATCGCGCAGCGGCACGCCGTCCAGCTCGACCACCCCCGCGTCGGGGTCGGCCTGACGGCTGAGGCAGCGCAGCAGTGCCGTGGCGTCCGCGGGATCGGTCGCCGCGACGCCGAGCACCTCGCCGGGGGCGATGTCCACGTCCACCTGGCGCAGCCCCCCGTGGCTGACCCCGCGCAGCCGTACCGCACCCCGTACGGGCCGCGGCGGCCGCGCGCCGCCGGAGGTCACCGCCGGCGGTGCGGCCAGGACCTCGGCGATGCGTCCCGCCGACGCCCGGCCCTGCGCGAAGTCGGCGTTGACCCAGGAGAACACCTCCAGCGGCCCGAGCAGGAACAGCGCGAGACCGACCGCGGAGACCAGCTGGCCCAGGCTGATGTCGCCCTGCGCGGCGAGCCGTCCTCCGACGAGCGCGACGACGGCGATGAAGCAGCCGGTCAGGGCGAGCACCATGCCGCTCTGCAACGCCTCGGCCCGCGCCGCTCGTAGCGTGGCCACCAGCGAGTCGCGGCTGGTACGCCGGTAGCGGGCGACGGCCGCGGACTCCGCGCCGATGCCCTTGAGCACGCGAAGCCCGGCCACCAGATCGGTGGCGACACCGGAGGCGTGCGCGGCACGTTCCTGCTCGGCCTCGCTGCGACGCTCCAGGGGCTTGCTCAGCAGGTGCCCGAGCCAGAGCAGCACCGGCGTTCCGAGCAGGACCATCAGGCCCAGCGGCACCGAGGTCCGCAGCAGCACCACAGCGCCGACAAGGAGCCCCACCAGCGCCGATATGCCAGACATCAGTGCCATGTTGACGACGCCGACGCGCTTGGCGTCCTCGGTCGCGATGGTGGCGAGGGTGCCCGGCAGCCTGCCGTTCTCCGCCCCGCCTCCGGGGTCGAGCACGCGCCGTACGAGCTCGACGCGCAGCGCATGAGCGGCCTGCTCGGCGGCTCGCTCCCCGGCCCGGGCGCCGAACCGGAAGCTGAACGAAAGCCCCACGTAGACGACGGCGAGCACCGCGAGCCAGAGCAGCAGCGCGCCCGCGTCGCCCTGCCCGACGGCCTGGTCGATCACGACCCCGATCAGCACGGGGACCAGCGCCTCCCCGGCCTGGTGCACGGCTCCGAGAGACGAACCGAGCGTGACATCACGGCACTGACCTCGGACGGCACGTCGCAGAACTACCCGTCCCAACGCACCCATCCGCACTCCTTCGGGACATCCGGCCAAGAACTTAGGTAAGGCTAGCCTACGTTCATGGCCGTGAACTACCCCTGATGTCCGGATTGGAGTACGGACGCCTAGACCGCCCCCTCGGCCACCCCGCCCGCGTGGGCCCGGGGGAACCTTTTCCGCATTCAGGACGGGCGTGTGCCGGGGATCGTGACCGGGAGGTGCTCCATGGCAAGGGCCGTGGTGGAGGTGTCCACCACGGCCCAAGGCTCAAGGATTCAGCGGCTGCGCCGGGCGAGTGTGACGACCCCTGTGAGGCCGAGCAGGGCGGCGGCCGGGGGGCCGATGACCCACATGGGCCAGAAATACACCGGGGTGCCGTCGGACAGGCTGACCAGGACCCAGACCGTCAGGTTGATCGCGACCTTGATGGCCCAGATCGTCCAGATCACCCTGAGCCATTTGGGCAGGGTCGCCTCGGCCGTGGAGGAGTCGGTCACGGCATGCGGTGCCCGGTGGGGAGCCTCGGTCGTCGTGGTCACCGCGCCGGGCGCCGAGGCCGGCAGGTCGACGAACAGGTCGGCGAGATCGCCGTAGGTCACCGACTGGTAGGCACGGCCCAGCCGGTCGTCGTACTCCTGCAGGTCGAGGCGGCCCTCGGTCACCGCCGATCCGAGCCGCTCGGCGGCGGCCTCTCGATCACTGTCAGAAACCCGCACGTCGCGCCGCTCGTCCATCCTCTGCCTTCTCCCGGTTCCAGGGGGGTCACGATCCGGGCCGCGCTGAGGCGGACCCGGGTCGAAGTGTTCGGTTCACGGCACCGGCTCGTGCCGTTCGATGGTCTCCTGTGCGAGAAGCCGGTCTATGCCGTCCTTCTCGTCGGGCTGTGTGTAGCGGTCGGCGAGCCGGCGTCCGGCCAGCACGCGCAGGTACGGCCGGGCGGCCTCGCGGTCGACGCTTTCGAGGAACGCCGCGAGCACCACATCGCGCCCGGCCTCCTCCGCCGGTCCGGCGACCGGCGCGGTGGCCATGGCGAGCCACGTACAGGCCACGTCGGCGCCGGGCGCGCCCCGGCCGGCGTTCGCCCAGTCGATGACCTTCGGGCCCTCGCCGGTGATGAGCACGTTGAGCGGGTGCAGGTCCAGGTGGAGCAGGCTGTTCCCCGCGCATCCCTCGGCCGCCGGGAGCCAGCCCGGCGCTCGTACGGCCGCGAGCCGGCCAAGGAGGCCGGCGAGGAGCGGGCCGTGGGACGGCATGCGCGACGGCTGCCGGAGGCCGTCCTCCATCAGGTTCGGCCCATCGACGCGCTCCATGAGGATGTCGGAGCCGTCGGCGTCGAAGACCTCGGGCGCGGGGAATCCGTGCCTCCGCGCGTGACGCATGACCGACGCCTCCCGCTCCAGGTTGCGACCATCGCGGGCACGCCGGACAACCTTGCCGGCTCCGGCCTCGAAGATGTGACAGTCACGTCCGGACGCGATGAGCGAACCCACATGCATATTGTCAGATTAGGAGATAAAGGCAGGTAAAACCAGGTATCCGGTCGTCGCCCCGGTGGCAAGAAGTCACCGTCATTCTTGGCCACAGTCCCCGGCCTCCCTCTATACACATTTATCGCGAGTGTCGCGATGAACCGCACAAAATCATGCGTTGCGGGGTTAACCGCTGTATTTACTGCTGTCCTATGAAAAGTCAGTTGAATGCGTGGTTCGTCGCTTCGGGTGCCTCGGCCGGCCGGTTCTCCGCGAGCCTCGCCGGCAGCTCGGTGCGACGGGTGACGTTGAGCTTGCGGTAGATCCGCGTGAGGTGCTGCTCCACCGTGCTCATCGTGATGAAGAGCTTCCTGGAGATCTCGCGGTTGGTGTATCCCTCCGCCGCCAGCGCCGCCACGCGCCGCTCCGCGTCGCTCATGATCGCCGTCACGCCGGAGGAGCCGGGGGCGGGCTGGTCGTCCTCGGTGCCGCGAGACAGGGCCCGGACGAGGGGCTCGGCATGGCACTCCTGGGCGAGCACCCGGGTACGCCGTCCGAACATCTCCGCCTGCCGGTGCTCCCCGCTCGCCCGGTAGGCCTCGGTGAGGTCGAAGAGCGTACGGGCGAGCTGGTAGCGGTCACCGCCGGACTGCAGCAGATCGGCCGACCTGCGGAGCAGCGCGGCGCGGTCCCGCACCTCGCCCACCGAGGCCAGCAGGCGCATCGCGATGCCGTGCGCGCGCTTGGACCGCAGGTCGCACCGCGACAGCTGGTCGTTGATCAGGAGTAGCGCCTCGTCGGGCTCCCCGAGGCGGATCAGGGCCTCCGCCGCGTCCGTGCGCCAGGCGATGAACCCCGGGACGTCCAGCTTCCACCTGCTCATGAGCTCGCCGCAGAGCCGGAAGTCGCGGAGCGCCTGCTGGGGCTGGCCGGCCATGAGGTTGAAGCGGCCCTTCGCGTGCAGGTACTGCAACCCGTACCTGGTCTCCAGCATCGCCTCGGGCACCGGCTGGTTGAAGTGCTGGAGGTACTCGTCCAGCCTGCCCATGGCGGCCCCGGCGAGCAGGAGGCTGCCCAGCGGCCCGCCGACGGTCACCCCCCAGCTGCCGGCCGGGATGATCTCCAGAGCCCTCTGGGCGTCCAGCGCAGCGCCCGCCAGGTCACCCCTGCGCAGGCCGATCTCCGCCCGGATGGCGGACAACCGGGCCTGACGGCTCGGCGCGCGCCGCGACTCCGCCTCGTCGATGAAGGCGTCGCACCAGGGCGCGGCCTTACCCGGCAGATCGGCGTAGGTCAGCGCCAGCAGCGCGGTCTCCACCGTGTCCATGGTCATCTCGTCCAGGCGCGAGCCGCGCAGGATCAGCTCGGCCGTGGCCACGGTGTCCTCGCGCGGGCCCTCGGTCATCACGCTCGCCAGTGCGCCGGCGGCCTCCATGCGGCGGCCGACCCTGAGGGACGAGGCGGCGGCGATCGCCTGCTTGCCGCTGACCTCCGGCAGGTACGTGAGGAACGACGGGTACAGGGTCCTGAACCACGGGCGCGCCGCGGCCAGTTCGGCCGCGCTCTCCTGGTCGAGCCTTTCCCGCTCCTTCAGGTGGTCCAGGACCTCCCTGGCGTCGTCGATGTGCCCGTGCCACAGCAGGGCCTTCGCGAGCACCACCGCGTCGCCGCCGCCGAGGTAGCCCTTGTGCAGGGCGTCGGTCAGCTCGGCGAGGTGTCCCGCGGGCGCGCTGGGGTTGATCCGCCACTCCGCCCGCACCAGCGCGGTGGCGATCCGTACGCGCCGCCGCTCGTCGCCGCAGGCCCGCCAGGCGAGCCTGAGGTACTCGATCGCCGACTCCACGCCGTCGTCGCGCAGCGCCTGCCGCGCAGCCTCCTCCAGGACCGATATGGTCCAGGGGTCTCCGGCGTGGCTCGCGTGGAGCAGGTGCTCGGCCACCACGGCCGGGGGAGCCCCCTCTTCGTACGTCAGCTCCGCGGCCCGGCGGTGCAGGCCTATGCGCTCGGAGGCGTCCAGCTCGGCGAGCACGGCGGACCTGGCGATCTCGTGACGGAAGCGGCCCTCCTCCAGCACGCCGGAGTCGCCCAGCGCCTGGATCGAGGTGGACACGGTCACCTTGCTCTCGCCGAGCAACGGGCCGAGCGAGGCGGGATCGCCCAGGACCGCGAGCCCTCTGGCGACCAGCGACATGCGCCGGTCGGCGCGGCGCAGGTAGGCCACGATGGCCTCGCCGTACCTCTGGCCGGGGGAGCCGGTGGCCTGGAAATCCTCAAGGAGCGCGTCGGCGAGCAGCCGGTTGCCGCCGCTCAGCGCGTGGCACTCGGCCGCGAACCGCCTCGCCGCCTCCACGCCCGCCTGGTCGGTCACCCTCTGCTCCACACCCTCCAGGTCCAGATGGGTGAGGCGGATCGGACGGCAGTGCGGCAGCCGCAGCACCTCCGTGTGGAAGAGGCTCTGAAGGTGCGCGCCCGGCTCCGGCGCGCTGAACACGAGCATGACGTCCGCGAACTTCACCCGCCGCGCGAGGTAGGCGAGGCACAGCTGCGACGCCCGGTCGGCATGGTGCACGTCGTCCACGGCGATCACCAGGGGGCAGCGCTCGGACAGCTCCAGCAGCACCGTGCAGAGCGCGTCGACGATCTGCGCGTCGACGTGCTCGATGGCCTCCGCCCGGGGGTCGTTGGACATCTGCGAGCGCGCGCCCTCGTGCAGCAGGCTCAGGGTCGCCGCCCGCTGCTCCTCGGTCAGCGGCGCGCCGTGGACCAGCTGCGACAGCACGCCGAGCGGGAGTCCGCTCTCGGCGCGGGAGCCCGTCGCGGTGAGGGGCAGCGCGCCGTGCTCGAAGGCCCGCTCCGTGAACGCGTACAGCAGCTCGCTCTTGCCGGTCGCGATCGCCCCTGTCACCATCGCGATCCGGCCCTTGCCCGCCACCACCTCGGTCAGCAGGTCACGCAAGGAGGTCATGGCCCTCCGCTGGTCGTCTACGGCCATGTTCGGCCTCCACCATCCGCTCGGAGTCCGGCCGCCGCCAGGGGGCGGCGCTGCTCGGGTACGGTCACCTCGCGGTCCGCCTCGACGGCCGCGAGGCGCCCGTCGCGGGAGAGCCGCGTGCCTGCCACGCGTACGGCCGAGAGCGCGGCCGTCGCGATGTCCCTGTCGATGCCGGCACCCCACGCCACGGCGCCGCCGATCCGGCATTCGGCGTAGATCACGGTCTCGTCCCGCGACCGGCCGTCGAGCACGGCCCGTTCGGGCGTCAGGTCATCGTTGTCGAGGGGAAGCGCGGTGCGGTGCACCACGCGCACCTGGACGCCGTGGCGGCCCAGCACCGAGCCGAGCGCGCGGAAGGCGTCCGCCTGGGCGCCGCCGACGTCGAACCGCCCGTCGACGTACAGCGATGCGGTCACCGGCTCCCGCCCCTCTGACAGAAGGTCCTGCGGGTCCTCGCCCAGGAGGTACTCCTCCACGAACAGCGCTCCGATGCGGCTCGGCGACAGCTCGCCTCCCTCCGCGTCCGCCCGCGCCTGCACCTTGGCGGCCAGGTCGATCTGGAGCCCCCGCGGCAGGTTCAGGCCGTGCCAGGCGCTCATGACGTACGCGACGCCGCCCTTGCCCGACTGGCTGTTGACCCGTACGACCGCCTCGTAGGTGCGGCCCACGTCCTTCGGGTCGACGGGCAGGTACGGCATGTGCCATGGCAGGTCGCCGGCGTCGGCGCCCGTCTCGGCCGCCCGCCGCTCCAGGTCGTCGAACCCCTTCTTGATCGCATCCTGGTGGGATCCCGAGAAGGCGCTGTAGACCAGGTCGCCGCCGTAGGGGTGCCGGGGATGGACGGGCAGCTCGTTGCAGAGCTCGACGGTACGGCGGACCGCGTTGATGTCGGAGAAGTCGACCCCCGGGTCGACCCCGTGGGCGTACAGGTTCATGCCGAGCGTCACGAGGCAGACGTTGCCGGCGCGCTCGCCGTTGCCGAACAGGCAGCCCTCGACGCGCTGGACCCCCGCCAGCAGGGCCAGCTCCGCCGCCGCCACCCCGGTCCCTCGGTCGTTGTGCGGGTGGACGGACAGGCAGACGTGCTCCCGCCGGGAGAGTTTCCGGCCGAGCCACTCCATCTGGTCGGCGAAGACGTTGGGCAGCGATCGCTCCACCGTCGTCGGGAAGTTGAGGATGATCTCGCGATCGGGGCCGGGCTGCCAGACGTCCATGACGGCCTCGCAGACCTCAAGGGAGAAGTCCAGCTCGGTCTCGTTGAAGAGCTCGGGGGAGTACTGGTACCCGAGGTCGCAGTCACGCAGCGTCCGCTCCGCGTACTTCATCATCAGCCTGGTGCCCTGGACCGCCAGATCCTTGCACTCCGCGCGGGTCATGCCGAAGACCAGACGCCGGAACAGCGGGGAGGTGGCGTTGTAAATGTGGATCGTCGCCCGGGGCGCCCCCGCGAGGCATTCGACGGTCCGCCTGATCAGCTCGTCGCGGGCCTGGGTGAGCACCGAGATCCGCACGTCGTCGGGTATCCGGTCCTGCGTGATGAGCATTCGGACGAAGTCGTGGTCATTCTTGCTGGCGACGGGAAAACCGACCTCGATCTCCTTGTAGCCCATGTTGACAAGGAGGTCGAACATCATGAGCTTCCGCTCGGGTGTCATCGGGTTGACGAGCGACTGGTTGCCGTCCCGAAGGTCCGTGGACAACCAGCGCGGAGCGGAGACGATGCGATTGCCCGGCCAGGTGCGGTCGGTCAGGTCGACGGGGGTGAATCCCGCGTAGCGCTCGACGCCTTTCATCGTCAAACTTCCTTTCCTGAATGACTCATGGCGGGAGGGGCCGGACCGTTTACCGGCGGATTGACATCGACGATCTCTCTCGTGTCCGGCGCGGGAACCGAGAGTACCTACCGGACCCCGGGCCCAGTAGGGGTGAAAGGGCGGTCGTCCTCGGCGGGCACCTCTATCGGCCTCAGCGGCTTGAAATCCCGCATCGAATTTTTTAAGGTTGAATCGCTCGGCCTCCGTCAGGGGTGCAGCCCGCCTTTCCCGGCGTTTTCCGCTGGCTTCAAGCTATAGGGGTGGGCGCGGCCCGACAATACGGGTGCACGATGAGATCGGCGCAGATATCCGATGGTGGTACGGGTGGTATCCAAAGAATCACCGCCGACTACAACCTTCGGATCATCCTCTTAACGAGCCGCCGGCTTCGGGGAACAATCCGGTCATGACGAGCATATGGGTAACGAAGCAGGCTACCGGCGCTTCCGCCCTGCGGTCTGGTATTCGCGTGCTGGGGCTGTGCGTCGTCGAAGCGCGGCCGGCCGTCCTGTCGATTTCGATGCTCCGATTCCTGACGGGGGCCGCGCTCGCCGTGCCGGCCGGGGCCGTCCCGGACCCGGCGAAGGTGATACAAGGGGCGGCGGCCTGGGTCCTGTCGATTCTCGCCGTCTACCTCTTCAACGGGGTGACCGACGTCACCGAGGACCGGATCAACGGCTCCCGGAGGCCGATCGCCCGCGGCGATCTCGATCCGCGCACCGCGATGGCCATCGCCTTGGTCGCGGCCGGTCTCTCGCTCGCCGCCACCCTGGGGCTGCCCGCTCAGGTGACGTGGATGGTCGGGGCGAACCTGGTTCTCGGCTACCTGTACTCCGGGCCGCCATTTCATCTCAAAAGCGGGTCCGGAGGCACAATCATCGTGTTGTGCGTCTCTGGCCTGCTGTCCTACTGGTGCGGGTTCTTCATTTCCACCGGCGGCGAAAACGTGTCCACGCCGATCGAACTGATCGTGTTCGCGATCGCCGCCACTTACTGGATGACGCTTGTCGGCGTTCCCGCCAAGGACCTGTCCGATATCGACGGGGACGCGGCGGCGGGCCGGCGGACCATCGGCGTGACGCTCGGCGAGCGAACGTCACGATACGTGATGTCCGTCGCGGCGGTGGTGCTGGCGGCGGCGTTCGGCGCGACCATCCTGGTCCTCGGCATTCCGCTGATCGGGGCGTTCGTGGCGATGAGCGCGGGGGCCGCGGCGGTGATCGTGGCCGGTCGCACCGCCTCCTCCAAGGGAAGTCGGCGCCAACAACGGCGGCCTTACAGAGCGTTCATGGCGACGCAACACCTGGTGCACATTACCGCGCTGATCAGCAATATGTCATCCTATATGTTGCTTTAAAGACCCGGCTGCGAGATAGTTGGGGCACGCGCGTCCCATGGCGGAGGGGACTTCCTTGGATGCGGCACGAGGGGCAGGGAACGACCCAGCGAGATTCGTCGACGCGTGCCGGAAAGAAATTCTTTCGGAATTCGAGTCAGAGCTGCAAGCCAGCGGCAACGTTCTCTCCGGCGATCCGCAGGCGACGCGCCAGGCCCTTATGACGGCCCACTACGTCCTTGACGATGTGGCCGCCATGCTTCGCGCCGGAAAGGTGCAGGTCAACGAGCTCTATAAATTTCACGCCTGGGAAGTCGGCAGTACTCGCGCCGCGACCGGAGTTCACCCCAAGGCATCTCTAGAGGCGGGTTCGCTGTTCTTCAGGACCGCTCTCGCCCATCTGGCGCGGCAAATAGCCGTGGACACCGAGTCGCCCACCGAGATTTTCACGCTCGTGGCGACCGGAATGGAGGAGAGCCTCTCCCGGCGAGTCCGCGAGGCGTCGGAGAGCTATCACGGCTTTCTCCTCAACCAGGTGCAGGAGGCTCAGGGAGAGGAACGCCGCCGCATAGCCCGGGAGCTCCACGACCGCGTCGGTCACGGCATCAGCGTCGCGCACCAGCAGCTGGCGCTGTCGGAGGTCCACCGGGCCACGGACCCCGCCAGGGCGTCGGCCAAGATCGCGGTCGCGCAGCAGGCCATCCAGGAGACCATGGAGAACCTCCGGCAGATGACGTCGGAGCTGTATCCCCAGGTGCCCGTGAAGAGCCTGGAGAAAGCGCTGCTCGGCTTTCTCGAAGCGGTCGAGGACGACTGCGTCTCCGTCGGGCTCGACGTGAACGGCGACGAGTCGTGGGCGGAGCCGAGAGTGCTCGACCAGGCGTTTCTCATCGTCAGGGAAGCCGCACGCAACGCGATAACCCACGCGCATCCCTCGGTGATCCTCATGCGGGTGGACATCGCTCCGCACGAGCTGCTCGCGTCCGTACAGGACAATGGGCACGGCTTCGATCCGCTGCTCGCCCGGGTGCGCGGAGGCGTCGGTCTCGCTTCCATGCGCGAGCGCGCGGAGCTGCTCGGGGGCCGGGTGACCATCTCAAGCGAACCAGGGAACGGCTGTCTAGTCGAGCTCTTCATCCCCCTAAAGAGACAGTCCCATGAATCGGACGAATCGTAGTAACGGAATCTCCGTCGCCATCGTCGACGACCATGCCCTTTTCCGGGAAGGGCTGCGCGAGATCCTTGAGGCCGTCGAGGACATGGGCATCGTGGGTGAGGCGGGGGACTCCTCCTCCGCCCTGGCCCTCGTCGAGGAGACGCGGCCGGACGTGGTGCTGCTGGACGTCGAGATCCCCGGTGACGAGGTCACCGAGACCGTCACGCGGATCCGCGAGATCTCCCCGCAGACCCAGATCATCATCTTGAGCATGTACGACGGGCCGCAGCTGCTCACGCGGCTCCTCGTGGCGGGCATCTGCGGCTACCTGCTCAAGAGCGTGCACCGCCACGAGCTGATCGCGGCGGTGCGGAGCGTCCACGAGGATCCCGCCAGGGTCGTGCTCGCGGTCTCGCGCCACAGCCTCGCCCAGGTGAAGGGGCCTCCGGCGGGTGTCCTGTCGAGCAAGGAGCAGGAGGTTCTGCAACTCGCCGCTCAGGCGCTCAGCAACGGCCAGATCGCCCGGTGCCTCGGCCTCGCCGAAGCGACCGTGAAACGGCACATGCGGAACATCTTCGTCAAGCTCAACGCGGTCTCCCGGATCGACGCGGTGAACAAGGCCCTCGCGGCGTCGCTCATCTCCCCTCAGAGCAGGGTCGAGGCCGACTGATCGAACCTCGCGGCCGGGAAGACCCTCGCCAGCTTGTCGCGCGTCCCGGGCGCGAGCTCCACCGCCGAGGCGGCGAGGTTCATCTCCAGGTGCACCGGGTCGCGGGTGCTCGGGACGGGGACGATGTGGTCGCCCTGGGACAGCAGCCAGCCCAGGGCGAGGCGGCCGGTGCCGACATCGAGCTGTGCCGCCGCGGCCTCGATCTCCCGGAGCCGCCCCACGCTCAGCCGGAGGTTCTCCGGCTGGAAACGGGGGTCCTCGTGCCGCCAGTCACCGCCGCCCAGCTGTACGGGGGTGCGGATGCGGCTGGTGAGGAAGCCCCGGCCGAGCGGGCGGGCGGCCACCACGGTGATGCCCATCTGCCGCGCGGCGGCGAGAAGGTCCGGCTGGGCGCGTAGCCCCCAGAGCGAGTACTCGATGGCGATCGCGGTGATGGGGTGCACGGCGTGCGCCCGCCGCAGTTGATGGACCGTGCCGCTGGAAAGGCCGACGTAGCGGATCTTCCCCGCCTTCACGAGCCTGGACAGGCGGGCCATGCTCGCCTCCACCGGGACGCGCTCGTCCTGGCAGTGGAGGTAGTAGAGGTCGATGCAGTCGACGCCGAGCCGTTCGAGGGAGGACTCGCAGGAGCGCTCCAGGTAGTCGAGCCGCCCGTCGAACGTGGCCGGCCGCCCCGGCCGCGCGCGGCGCACGCCGCCACGGGTGCACACCACGACCTCATCGGCCCGCCCGGCGACGGCCCGGCCCACGAGGCGTTCGACCTGGCCCGCGGCGTAGAAGCCGGCGGTGTCGATGATGGTCACGCCGGCGTCGAGCGCCTTGCGGATCAGGTTGAGCGCCTCACCGTTGTCGACGTGGCCGTAGGCGCCGGTGAGGGCCAGTGAGCCGAGCCCGATATTGGAGATGACCGGCCCTGTCCGTCCCAACCTCGTGTAACGCAAGTGGACCCCTTAGGCACGCCCATCCCAGACTTCTGCACTTCTATTCATATCCGGTCAAAGTCTAGTCAAGACCAGGTCAAAGTAAAGTCAACCAAGGATATATCGTTGTTCCCAAGAGGGTGGAGCATACAGCGGTAAGCCATTTAAGTCGCTTATATACTTTAAATGCTGGGGTATCCTTGATCCACGGGAGTGATCCTTTTGGGTCGCCCGTGGAAAGGTCCCGCGCGAGCGTGATCGAAAGGCGTCCGCGAAATCGCCGAGGCGGGCTTTCTGCCCGGCCCTAAGGGCGCAGGGAACCGCCCCCGCTCCCGGAGGCCGGGCCGTACGGGCAGGCGCCGAGGGTGCGCGCCTGCTCGTTCACCTGCTGCCGGCCCCCTGGCCGGGGGCGCGGGACCGGATGGGCGAGGCGCGGAACACGCCGTCGCCGCCGGAGCCGGACGATATGTCTGAGAGCCAATGGCGGACGGCCGTGACGTGCGTGAAACGGGCCCCTCCCGAAAGGTCGGGCCCGGCGATTCTCACCTGTGCCGGCTGGGCGGGGAGTGTGGGAATGGCGGGCTCCTAACGGGCGGCTCACACACGTGGCGGCCATCCACGCTTACCGGTGAACATGCCACGCGATGACGGGCCGGCTCAACCCCCTGCCGCGTTCCGGAACCCCTATTTCGTCCCTTACCGGAAAGCAGGGTCCTCGGGCGGTCCACCCCCTATTAACGTCGGGATGGCATTGTGCGGCGATCGGGGTATTCATCGCGGCGGGGCGGGCCGGCGGCATGCGAATCCGAGTCGACACCGACGCGCCGCCGCGGCCGGACGGGGGCCGCGGGCGGCTAACGGCCGCCCGTACGCGGACGTGAGGTCCGCTACCACTCACGTGCCGGGAAGCGAGGGGCGGCGACGGTCCCGGGCGCGGGTGGGGGTCGGCGTCCCGCTCGGCACCCGGGGCTCGGCGCGAGCGCGGCCACCCGGATAGGGGAACCCCTACCGGGAGGGGTGGGACAGGGGGGGTTACAGGGGGGATTAGGGGGTGACGTGATTCGGGGAACCCTTATTAGGTTTGCGACTAGCGCATACCCGCGTAATCTGCCGGAGAGATTTCCACATGACGCGACACTATTTTTTCATGTGTCATTCCGATCCCGTGGTCGCCGAATTGGTTCGCAGAGGAAACCGGGTCACCTACCTGACCGCGCAGAGCATGGCGGCCATAGTGGAAAAGACCGGCCGGCCCGACATGACCGTGTACGACACCTCTATCCTCATCGAGCAGTACCTGACGCGGACCGGCTGATGGGCGGGGCGCTCGAGTTCCGCGTCCTTGGACCGCTAAGAGTGTTCAAGGACGGTGCTGAGCTGCAGATCTGCGCGAACCGGGAGCTGGCGATCCTGGCGAGCCTGGTCCTGAACGCCAACCGCGTCGTCAGCGTCGACCGGCTGATCGAGACGGTGTGGGCGGGTTCCGCGCCGCGGAGCGCCTGGAGGCAGATCGCCATCTGCGTGTCGAGGCTGCGCCGGACGCTGGGTGCCGGCGCGATCGAGACGTCCAGTCCCGGCTACCTGCTGCGGGCGGGCGCCGACACCATCGACTGGCTCCAGTTCAGGGCGCTGGTGGCGCGGGCACGCGGCGAGGAGGCGGGGAGGGACAGGGAGGACACCGTCCAGCTGCTGCGCGAGGCGCTGGCGCTGTGGCGGGGGAACCCCTTCGAGGATCTCCGTGGCCTGCGCTACGACGTGGCGCGCATGGAGGAGTCACGCCTGGAGGCCATGGAGGCGTGCCTGGAGCTGGAGATCGAGCTCGGGCACCATCACGAGGTCATCCCGGAGCTGCTGGCCCTGGTGGCGGAGTGCCCGTTCCGCGAGCGGGTGCGGGCCCAGCTGATGCTGGCGCAGTACCGGGCGGGACGCCGGGCCGAGGCGTTGCGCACGTACCAGGAGACGCGCAGGTACCTGCTTGAGCAGATCGGCCTCGAACCGGGCCCGGCGCTGCGGCGGCTCCACGACCAGATACTCAGGGACGAGTCCGCGCTCATGCGGCCCCCGGCCCACAGGCCAGGCACGGGCCTGGTCGTCCCCTCCCAGCTGCCCCCGCAGGTCCTGCCGTTCGTGGGCAGGAACGAGGAGACGGTCGCGCTGGACGTGGCGATGCGTCCGGACCCGGGGGTCGCGGTGCCGGGCACGATGGTCGTGAGCGGCCCGGCCGGTGTCGGGAAGACCGCGCTGGTGCTGCGGTGGGCGCACAACCGGATCGACTGGTTCCCCGACGGCCAGCTCTTCGCCGACATGGGCGGGAACGGTGAGGGCCCGGCGCCGGAACCGGACGCGGTCGTCGACCGGTTCCTCAGGGCCCTCGGCGTGCCGGCCGCCGAGATCCCCTTGGACCAGGCCGAGAAGCTGGCCCTCTACCGCAGCTGGACCGCCCGGCGGCGGCTGCTGGTGGTGCTGGACAACGCCAGGGACAGCGAGCAGGTACGGCCGCTGCTGCCCGGCGGCGCGAACTGCCGGGTGATCGTCACCAGCGCCGATCCCCTCGACGAGCTCGTGGCCAGGCAGGGGGCGCACCGCGAGTTCGTGCGGCCACTGGCCGCCGAGGTGGCGAGGGAGCTGGCGGACATGCTCGTCGGCGCGGCGCACGCCCGGCTCGGTGCGCAGACGGTGACGGACCTCGTCGCCACCTCTTCAGGAAACCCCCTGTCCCTGCGCCTGGGCGCGGCCAGGATGTGCTCACGGGCGGGGCCCCGTCACGACCTGGCCAGGATCGCGGCCAGCGCGCCGGCCAGCTCGTCCTGCGACGCCTCCCCGCCGGGCGACCGCCAGCCGACGTGACCGTCCGGGCGGATCAGTACGGCGCCGGTCGCCGCCACGCCGTACTCGTCCGCCCAGGTGGGCGAGGTGAGCGGGGTGGAGCCGTCGGGGGAGATCTCGACGGTGGTGAGCGCGACGCCGTACTGGTGCGCCGCTTCCTTGGCGGGCTGGAGCCAGCCGCCGCCCGCCGGGGTCATGAGGGTGAAGCACGGGCCGAGCAGGTCGAGCGTGGACACCCGGCCCGCCTGCGCCGACAGCCAGACGTGCGGAGCCCGGTGACCTGGGCGGGCCGTCGGGACGTAGGTCCGGTAAGGATCGTCAGGCGCGGGCTCGGGCGTGCCGTCGGGAACCACGGCGTCCGACCGGTAGTGGAAGCCGAGGATCAGCCCTTCGGAGCTGCGGCGGCCGGCCTGCTGCTCGATCGAGTCCCGCATGGAGAGCCGTCCCCGCATCATGCGGAACGTGATGAGGGCGTTGACCAGGCTCTCCTCGACCGTCCGGCTCGCGATCGGACGGCGCTCGGCCTCGTAGGTGGCCAGCAGTTCCTGCCCGGCGGTCCCGCGGAGCACGGCGGCGAGCTTCCAGGCGAGGTTGTGCGCGTCCTGGATGCCGCAGTTCATGCCGAACCCGCCCTGCGGGGTCGCCACGTGCGCGGAGTCCCCGGCCAGGAAGACCGGGCCGTCGCGGAACCCGGTCGCGACCACGGCCTGCTGCAGCCACGGCATGACGCCGAGGATGCGGACGGGCAGGCCGGGGATGCCGACGGCCGAGCGGACGGCCGCCACGCACACGTCCTCGGTGAAGTCGTCCGCGCTCCCGCCCGCCGCCGGGTCGTACCCGGTCTGCAGCATCCACCGCCGCCGGTTGTCCACCGCCTCCACCGCGCACGGCGGGTCGCTGCGCAGGAAGGACAGCGCGGCCCGCCGGTCGGCGGGCAGGCCGCCGAGGTCGGCGTCGAACATGACGCTGATCATGTGGCCCATCGGGGGAGGCCCCTCGACCCCGATGCCGAGCCCGTCGCGGATGGTGCTGCGGCTGCCGTCCGCGGCCACAAGATACCGCGAGCGTACGAGCGTGCGGCCCTTCTCCGACTCGACGACCGTCTCCACGCCACTTGGGGTGGTTCGCGTCTCCGTCATGGCGGTCGCGAACCGGACCTCCGCCCGCGACTGCTCCTCGGCGTGCCGGCGGAGGATCACCTCGAGCAGGTCCTGGGAGCACAGGCAGGTGTACGTCGGGCTCTGCGGGGCGTCCTCCTGGATCGCCGCGGCGGCCCGGAGGAAGTCGGGGGCCGCCAGGGATGTGCCGACGCCCACCGCCAGGACGCCCTCGCGTGGCATGCCGGTGCGCTCGACCTCCTCCTGAATTCCCCAGGCGCGAAAGAGCTCCATGGTCCTGGTGGAAATGAGGCGCGCCTTCGGGAAAATCGACGTTCCCGGATGCTTCTCGACAAGGAGTGAGGATATTCCGTGCCGAGAGAGCTCAATGGACGCGGACAGGCCGACCGGGCCGCCGCCGACGATCAGAACTTCGACATCGAGCGTATCCATGGTGTCAGGGTGATATATGCCGTTATCTCAGTCAATGCAGAGATAACTCCATGATGCAGGCGTGATATCTCGCCCTAGTAGCTTTTCGAGCAGATCCCCAATTGTTTGATTCGCGGGCAAACCCCTGGAGGCGATGATGCTCTTTGCCGAAGGCTCCGTGGCCCTGGTGACGGGCGGGTCGCGCGGCATCGGCCGGGCCGTCGCGCTCGACCTGGCCAGGGAGGGCGCTCACGTCATAGTCAACTACGGCCGGTCCGAGCAGGACGCCAAGGACGTCGTGGCCCAGATCGAGAGCGAGGGCGGCGGCGCCACGGCCGTACAGGCGGACGTCACCGACGAGGACGCCGTGCGGCGGATGTTCCGGGGAGTGCGCTCCGACCACGGCCGGCTGGACGTGCTGGTGACCAACGCCGGCGTCACCCTCGACCGCTACCTCATCGCCATGAACCTCGACCAGTTCCGCCAGCCGATGGACATCAACGTCACCGGCACGTTCCTGAGCTGCCGGGAAGGCCTGCGGCTGATGCAACACCAGCGCAGCGGGGCGATCGTGACGATCTCTTCGAGCAGCGGGCTCGACGGCGGCTTCCCCGGCCAGACGAACTACGTGGCGTCGAAGGGCGCGATCATCGCCTTCACCAGGGCGCTGTCGAACGAGGCCGCCCCGCACGGGGTGCGCGCCAACGTCGTGGCGCCCGGCTTCGTCTCCACCGACATGACGCGCAAGGTGCCCACCGAGCTCAGGAAGCAGTACGAGTCGCGCATCCGGCTGGGCCGCATCGGGCGGCCCGAGGAGATCGCGTCGATCGTGAGCTTCCTCGCCTCGGACAAGGCGTCGTACATATCCGGCGCGGTGGTGGTCGCCCACGGCGGCGGCCTCTCGTGAGCCGTTCCCGCACCCTGAGCCGGACCAGAACCACAAGCCCGCCCCGATGCCCAAGGAGGATAGATGACCATCGATGAGCTCCGTGCGAAGGCCGCCGAGCGTCAGCAGACCTGCACCCAGATCAAGAAGATGATCGTGTCCCGGCTCGACCTGGAGATCCAGCCTGAGTGGATCACCGATGACCAACCGCTCTTCGGGCGCGGGCTCGAACTGGACAGCCTCGATGTCCTGGAGCTCTACGTCGCCATCGAGGCGGAGTTCGGCGTGGCGCTCTACGACAGCGAGATGGCCGTCTTCGGCTCGGTGTCCCGGCTCGCGGACGAGGTCAACCCCGCGTTACGGGCATCGGCATGACGCTCGACGTGGCGGCCGAGGTCGCGGCCGACCCCTCGGCGGGCACCACGGCCGCCACGCTGGCCGGCGCGGTGGCCGACACTGTGGCGCCCGTCATCTCGGGGCTGACGAACGACCAGATCCGCGAGGTGCTCCCGCACCGCTGGCCGATGCTCCTGCTCGACCGCGTGGGCAGGGTGGAGCCGGGCGTGAAGGGCACGGCCACCAAGAACGTCGCCGGGACCGAGCTGTGGTTCCAGGGCCACTTCCCGAGCGAGGCCGTGCTGCCCGGCGTGGTCATCGTCGAGGCGATGGCCCAGCTCGCCGGGGTGGTCTTCGCCCTCGCGGGTGCGAGCAGGATCAGCTACCTGGCGGGGGTCAGGTCGATGCGGTTCCGCCGGCCTGTCGTCCCGGGCGACCAGCTCGTCCTGTCCGCCGAGCGCACCGGGGGCGGCGGAGGCTTCGCCGAGTACCGGGTGTCGGCGCGGGTGGATGGCCACGTCGCCGCCGAAGGAAACCTCACGATCGCCGACCCGGCCGGCAACGTCTCCGTACGAAAGGTGTGAACCATGGCTACCGTCCTCGCGAACCTGCATCCGGAGGACACCGTTTACGGTCAGGTGGGCGACGCGTCCGTCCCGCTGCGCTTCTCCGCGGTCTCCGACGAGTACAAGGTGCTGAGGGAGCGCGCCGCCGTGCTCGACCTGAGCGGCCACAGCCTCATCGAGGTCACCGGTGACGGCGCCGTCGACTTCGCGCAGCGGGTGATCGCCCGCGACGTCGAGTACCTCACCTCAGAGCGCTGCATGATGAGCCTCGTCCTGGATGAGTCCGGCCAGGTCGTCGACCAGGTGCTGGCCTTCGGCCGGGAGAACGGCATGCTGCTGGAGAGCTCCTGCGGCGCCGGCACGCGCCTCCTCGCGCACCTGAGGGAGCACAACGACGAGGGCGTCGAGATCACCGACCGCTCGGAGGAGCTGACGGTCCTCGGCCTGGAGGGCCCCTACGCCTGGGGCGTGGTCGGCCGGCTGATCGACGGCGAGCTGGCCTCGCTGCCGTTCGAGTCGGTCGTGGACACGAACTGGGGCGACACCGAGATCATCTTCGCGCGGACCGGTTTCACCGGCGAGTACGGCTACCAGATGATCGTGCCGCGCGAGGCGGCCCCCGAGCTGTGGGCGCAGGCGGTCGAGCACGCCGGGGCGGCGGGGCAGGAGGCCCTGGAGCTGGCGATGCTGGAGGTCCGCCAGCCGATACCGCGCCACGAGGCCACCGACGGGACCTCGGTGATCGAGATCGGCGCCAACTGGCTCGTCGACGTCACCAAGGACGAGTTCATCGGCAAGGACGCGGTGCTCAAGGCGCTGGAGTCCGGCCAGGGACGCCGCACCGTCGGCTTCAGCGGCGGGGCGTCCGTCCCCGCGCCGGGAGCCAGGGTGCTGGCCGGCGGGCAGGACGTCGGCGAGGTGGTGCACGCGGTGCACAGCGTCGGCCTCGGCACGACGCTCGGCCTCGCGCGGGTCGACGCCGACCTCGCCGCCGCGGGACTGGAGTTCACCGTGGACGACGCCGAGGTCACCACGCTGACCAGCCCCTACATCGTTCCCAAGAGCTGGAGCATCCCGATCATCTGATCCGCGTCGATCGTCTGATGAGGAGACAAGCATGGCGCTGCGGCCCGTCGTCGTCACCGGCCTGGGAGTCATCTGTGCCATCGGCCGCGATCCCGCGGAGTTCTGGCAGCGGCTCATGTCCGGCCAGGGTGGCCTCACCCCGGTCGAGGACGAGACCTTCGCGGTGTTCGAGGCACGGCACGCGGGCCAGGTTCCCGACGAGTGGATCTCCGGGCAGCTGCCGGACTCCGACGCCGCCCTGGACCGCACCGCCCGGCTCGCCCTCATCGCGGCTCGCCAGGCGGTCGAGCAGGCGGGGCTGACGGACGACGACCTCGACCCCGACCGGTTCGGGATCATTCTCGGCAAGTGCCAGGCGACCCCCGACGCGGCGGGGCGCTACCAGCCCATGCACCGCACCGAGGACGTGGTCGCCGGGCGGCTGGGCATGCGTGGGCCACGCATTCTGGTGTCGACCGCGTGCGCGGCCGGCGGCAACGCCGTCGGCCTCGCCAAGGACAAGATCCTCACCGGCGAGGCCGACGTGGTCCTCGCGGGCGGGGTGGACCCGCTGCTCTTCGGAACCTACGCGGGGTTCGCCGGGCTGAAGGCCCTCAGCACCGGCCCCTGCCGCCCGTACAGCCACTCCGACGGGCTCAACCTCGGCGAGGGGGCGGCGTTCCTGCTGCTGGAGCCGCTGGACCGGGCGCTCGCCAGGGGTGCCACGCCGCTGGCCGAGGTCGCGGGGTACGGGCTGTCCGCGGACGCCTACCACGCGACCGCGCCGGACCCCACCGGGCGGGGCGGGGCGAGCGCCATGCGGCGCGCGCTCGCCGACGCCGGGCTGACCCCGGACGACGTCGGCTACGTCAGCGGTCACGGCACCGGAACCCCGGCCAACGACACGATGGAAGCCAAGGTCATGCGGGTGGTGTTCGGCGAGCGGGCGGGGCAGGTGCCCACGAGCAGCATCAAGTCGTTCGTCGGGCACACCCTGGGCGCCGCGGGCGCGGTGGAGGCGGTCGCCAGCGTGCTGGCGCTGCGGCACGGCACCGCGCCGCCCACCATCGGCTTCGCCGACGACGCCGTGCCCGGTGACCTCGACTTCGTGCCCAACGTGGCCAGGGAGATGGCCATCGACACCGTCGTGTCCAACAACTACGCGTTCGGCGGCAACAACGTCTCGCTCGTGCTCACGACGCCTCGGGGCGAGCGGGGCCACGACGAGCTGCCGCGGCGCGAGGCCGTGATCACCGGCCTCGGGCCTGTCAGCGGCCTCGGCGTCGGCATCGGCGAGGTGACCGAGGCGGTCGTCGCCGGCCGCCAGGCCCTCGGGCGGTCTCCCTCCCTGGACGGCAGGACGTTCGCGCCGCGCTCGCTGTGGCGGCACATGAACAACCTGTCCCGCATGGCGATCGCCGCGTCCCGGCTCGCCTGGGAGGACGCGGAGCTCAAGCTGCCGAGGAAGGACCTGGACAACGTCGGGCTGGTGTTCGCGACCGGCGCCGGGTCGGCCGAGAGCACGGGCGGCTTCGACGACAGCATCGCGGCCGACCCGAACAAGCCGGCCGTGCTCAGCTTCTCCAACGTCGTGCTGAACGCCACGGGCGGCGCGGTCTGCCAGACCCTGGGCCTGCGCGGGCCGACCACCACGATCTGCAACGGCGGGGCGTCGGCCTCGATCGCCCTGGACTGCGCACTCGAGATGATCAGGGCGGGCAAGGCGGACGTGGTGCTCGTGGTCGCGGCCGACGAGACGGTCGCGGCCGTCCCGAAGGACGCCGCGGTCTCCCCGTACGACAGCTGGCCCACCGGCACGGTGCCCGGGTCGGCGTCGGTCGCATTCGTGGTGGAGTCGGCGGAGCACTGCGCGGGGCGCGGCGGGCGGCCCTACGCCCGCGTCCTCGGCACCAGCCACGCCGGCGCCGGCGGGGACGACGGGCGCGAGCCCATCGCGCGCGGTCTCACCCGCCTCCCGCAGGCCCGTCCCGACCTGGTGGTCGGCGCGGGCACCGGCGGCTCGCACGACGCCGAGGAGGCCGCCGCGGTGCTGGAGGCCGCGCCGGGCGCCGTGCTCACCACCTCTGCCGGGGCCACCGGCGACTGCCAGGCCGCGACCGGGGCGATGAACATCGCCCTGGCGGCACTGGCGATCCGCGACGGGATCGCGCCCGCCCTCACCGGCCTCGCGTCCCCGCACGTGGGCGACCTCGACTCCTACGTCACCAAGCCCAACCTGCCCGACCCGGTCGGCCAGGCGCTCGTGCTCACCTCAGCACCCGAATCCGTCCGGGGCGCCGTCCTGCTGGGGGCGCCATGACCGGACCGAGCGAGGCCGCCGGTGGTCACGGGGCAGGCGCGGGAAGCCTCATGACCGGCACCCCCTTCGACGTGACGGAGACCGACCGGCTGCTCACCACCACCCGGTCCGTGCGGCGCCGGCTCGACCTCGACCGGCCGGTGCCCCGCGAGGTCGTGGAGGAGGCGCTGGAGGTCGCCGTCCAGGCCCCGACCGCCAACAACCACCAGAACTGGCGCTGGCTCGTGATCGGCGATCCCGCCGTCAAGGAGAAGATCGCCGAGCTGACCCTGACGTCCTGGCAGTTCCACAGGAACGACATGTGGACCAACGCAGGCAGGCGCAGGAACAACAGCCAGGCGCGCAGGAACTACGAGTCTGCCGAGGCGCTCGTCGAGACGATCGCGCGGGTGCCCGTCCTGGTCATCCCGTGCGTCCTCGGCAGGCCGCCGGACGTCGCGGCCATCAACGCCGCGTGGGACGACCGGATGTCCGGCAAGGACGCCGACGACCCGGGGCACCTGGTGCGGCACGGCTGGATGCGGGCGAGCATCTTCTACGGCTCGATCTTCCCGGCCGTCTGGTCGTTCCAGCTCGCGCTGCGCAGCCGGGGGCTCGGCAGCACGATCACCTGCATGCACGTACCCCACGAGCGGCAGGTAGGCGAGCTGCTCGGGATCCCGACCGGGGTCACGCAGGTCTGCATGATCCCGGTCGCTTACACGGTGGGCACGGAGTTCCGCCCGGCCGATCGATACAGCGCCAAGGAACGCACGTACTGGGAGAGGTGGGAGGCATGACCGTCGACTACGCCGACGTCGTCATCGTCGGAGGTGGCATCTCGGGCGCGTCGGCGGCCTGCAGGCTGGCCGCCGGCGGGCTGTCGGTCGTGCTGCTCGAAAAGCAGGAGACCTACAAGGACCTGGTGCGCGGCGAGTGGCTCGCCCCCTGGGGCATCCGCGAGGCCCAGCGGCTGGGGGTCTACGACTGCTTCTCGGCCGGTGGCGGCTGGGAGATCCGCGAGTGGATGACCTGGGACGAGGCCGTCTCCGGCGAGGAGGTGGAGGCGGTGGACATGACCCGCTTCATCCCCGGCATCGGTGGGCCGCTGTCGTTCCCGCACCACGCCGTCTGCGAGCTGATGGCCGCGCAGGCCGTGGAGAGCGGGGCCCGGCTGGTCATGGACGCGGCCCGCATCGGCGTCACCGCGGGCGCCGAACCGGTGGTGACCTACCAGACCCCCGAGGGCGAGCACGAGATCAGGGCCAGGATGGTGCTCGGCGCCACCGGGCGCGGCTGCACCGTCGGCCGTCAGATCGGCATCACGATGCGCAACTCCATGCACCACTGGGGCGGCGGCATGATGGTCGAGGGCATGGACGGGTGGCCCGCCGACGTGCAGGCCATGGGCACCTCGGGCGACGTCATGTTCATGGTCTTCCCCCAGGGGTACGGCCGGGCGCGCCTCTACCTGAACTTCCCCACGGTGAACAAGCACCGCTATCGCGGGCCCGGCGGCGTGGAGCGCTTCCTCGCCGCCTTCGAGCTCGAATGCCTGCCCGACCGGGGCAAGGCGGTGACCGAGGCCATCCCCGCCGGGCCGCTCTCGGTGTGGCCGTCGGTGTCCAGCGTCCCAGAAGGGCCGCCGCTGAGAGAGGGCGTGGTCCTGATCGGCGACGAGGCCGGAAACGCCGACACGGTGCTCGGCACCGGGCTGTCGTGCGCCATGCGGGACTCAAGGACCGTCTGCGACATCCTTCTCGCCGGCGACGACTGGTCGCCGGCGGCGTTCGACCCCTATCTGGAGGAGCGGGCGTTCCGCCTGGAGCGCCTGGACTTCGGCGCGTCGATCATCAGCAGGCTGCACGTGGAGTTCGGTGAGGCCGCCGTCGAGCGACGGCGCCGGGTCCGCCGGCTCATGGCGAAGAACTTCGCCGCGCAGGTGACCGGGCTGCTCAACATGGTCGCCCCCGAGGACGTACCCGAGTTTGGCTTCAGCGAGTTCTTCGCTGAGCGGCTGTTCAGGGAGACGGCATGAACGAGAAGAAGACGGCGCGGGTCAACGACGTCGACATCGCCTACGTCGACGAGGGCGAGGGCGACCCCGTCATCCTGCTCCACGGCTTTCCCGACTCCTCCTACCTGTGGAGAAACCAGATACCAGCGCTGGCCGAGGGCGGCTTCCGGGTCATCGCGCCGGACCTGCGGGGATTCGGCGACTCCAGCAAACCGCAGGAGATCGAGGCCTACGGGATGCAGACCATACTCAACGACGTCGTCGCGCTGACCCTCAAGCTCGGCATCCGCAAGCCGCACATCGTCGGTCACGACTGGGGGGCGGCCATCGCGTGGATGTACGCCTTCCTGATGCCGCGCAGGGTCGACCACCTGGCCGTGCTGTCGGTGGGGCACCCGGGCGTCTTCGCCAACCCGTCGATCGAGCAGCGGGCCGCCTCCTGGTACATGCTCTTCTACCAGTTCCCCGGCGTCAGCGAGGAGCTGCTGCGCCGCAACGGGTGGCGGCTGTTCAAGGAGATCATGGGCAGGGACGGCGACTACGACCGCTACCTGCGCGACCTGGCCAGGCCCGGCGCCCTGACCGCCGGGCTGAACTGGTACCGGGCCAACCGGTCGCCCGAGGCCGAGCTGCGGCCCGCCAGGCCGTTCCCGCCGGTGCTGTCGCCGACGCTCGGCATCTGGTCCTCCGGGGACAAGGCCCTGCTCGAAGAGGGCATGTCGGCGTCCGGCAAGTACGTCAAGGGGCCGTGGCGCTACGAGCGTATCGAGGACGCCGGCCACTGGATCCCGCTGGACGCCCCCGACCAGGTCAACAAGTTGCTCCTCGGCTTCCTCGGCACCGAGCGGGCCGCCACTGACGAAAGGCGCCCTCGGCGACGGCTGTAGGCGGAAGGGGGTGGGCTCATGCTTGGCTATCTGTTCCCCGGACAGGGCACCGTCCGCGTCGGGATGGGCGCGTGGCTGCGCCGCAGGCCGGCGGCGCGCGACCGGCTCGACGAGGTCGACGACCTGCTGTCGCGGCCGATCTCCCCGGTGTGCGCGCGGGGGCCGCTGGAGCGGCTGGTGGCGACCGAGCACGCGCAGGTCGCGGTGACCGCGTGCAACCTCGCCGCGCTCGCCGTGCTGTCGGAGGAGGGGTTCGAGCCGGGCGTGGTCGCCGGGCACAGCGTCGGCGAGCTGAGCGCCCTGCACGCGGCCGGCGTGCTCGGCCTGGCCGACACCGTCCGCCTGGTGGAGCTGCGGTCCCGGCTGATGGCCGGCGTCGGCGTCATCGGGGGGATGCACGCGGTCATGGGCCTGCCGGTCCCGGAGGTGGAGGAGCTGGCAGCCGAGGCGGGCACCGACGACGAGCCGCTGGTGGTGGGGCTGGAGAACGCGCCCGGCCACGTGGTCGTCTCCGGCGCGCTTCCCGCCCTCGAACGGCTGGGGGCGATCGCGTCCGGCGCGCGCAAGATCGTGCCACTCCAGGTGGGCAACGCCTTCCACTCACCGCTGATGGCCGCGGCCGTACCCGGCTGGGCCGAGGCGGTGCGCGCCGCGCCGATGAGCCCCCCGCGCGTCCCTGTGGTCCCCAACGTCACCGGCGAGCCCACCACCGACCTGGAGGTGATCAGGGAGGCCCTGGTCGCCCAGCTCACCGGGCGGGTGCTGTGGACGCGCACCGTGGCCGCCGTGGACGAGATCGCCCCGGGCGTCGAGGTGGGCGACAGCAAGGTCCTCGCCGGGCTCTCCCGGCGCGCCGGCGCGCGCTGCCTGAGCATGGCGGACCCGGCCACGCTCCGGCGCCTGCCGAGGGAGCGGGCGGCATGAACCGGTGGGGGAGCGCGATGGTCGGCTTCGCCGGGCTCTCCAGGCCGGAGGAGCTGGTCGGCGACATGCGGCTGGAGGAGGTCTACACCCCGGCCGAGCGCCTGCGGTCGGGGTCCGGCCGCTCGCTCCAGCACTGGGCCGGCCGCCTGGCCGGCAAGTACGCGGTCCTGCGGCTGCTCGGCGTCCCGCCGACGGCCGAGCACCTCGGCCAGGCCGAGGTGCTGCCCCGGCCCACCGCCAACTGCGCGAGGACCGCCGCGTGCCACGCAGGGCACCCGCCCGCCGTACGGCTCGGCGGGGCGCTGGCGGCCGCGGCCGAGCCCGGCCGGCAGATCCGGCTCTCGCTCAGCCACACCTCCGGCCGGGTGCTCGCGGTGGCGGTCGCCTCGGGGCGGCTGCCCGAAGACGAGATCGGCGGGGACTGACATGGACGTGAGGAAGATCGCGCAGGAGCACCTGGAGGCCTGGCAGGCCGGTGACGCCGCCGCCGTGGCCGCGTCGGCCGCCTCCTACAGCGACCCGGACTCCGGCGGCGCGCTGAGCGGGGACGCGCTGGCCGCGCACGCGGCCGAGGTGCTGGCCCGCTTCAAGCAGCTCCGCTTCCTGGTCGACCGCGTGACCGGCGACGAGGAGGCGGCCACCCTCTGGTGGACGCTCCAGGCCGACCACCGCGCCCCCTACCTGGGCATGCCCGCGGTCGGCGGGGCCGTCAGCGTCACCGGCACCGATCTGGTGACCCTCGGCGAGGACGGCGTGCACGTACGGCGGTGCTTCGATCGGCTCGCGGTCGCCGATGCGCTGGGCTACTCGGCGCGGTTCGTGCCGGAGGCCGACGAGGTGCGGGAGTTCGGCACCAGCGCCCGGGCCACCGCGGGGCGCACGGAGCGGCCCGGGGCCCTGACGCTGACCTGGCTGGAGATCCGCGACGACGCGGAGGCCGCCGACGTGGACCTGCTGAGCGTGGAGATCGTCAAGTCCCTGAGCGCCTCCAAGGGCTTCCTCGGCGTGGCCACCTTCGACATCGGGGACCGCAAGTTCACCCTGAGCGCGTTCGACCGCCCCGAGTCCGTCCGCGCGGTGCACGCGAGGCCGCACCAGCGGGCGATGCGCCGCTTCTTCAAGAGCGGGCTGTGCACCCGGGCGTTTACCAGCGTCTGGCTTCCCTCCGCCGTACGCGACTACGCCCGCTGCCCCGAGTGCGAGGGCGTCGTGAAGGCCGGGGAGGGCGCGGCCTGCGGCTGCGGGTGGGTTCCCGAAGACGTCTCCCTACTGTGACTGGAGCAGCCATGTCCGATTTCACCACCGAGCACAGGCTCGGCGACGGCACCCGGCCGGCCGTGGTGTTCATGTCCGCGCTGTTCGCCGGTGGCTGGATCTGGGACCACCCCTTCCGGCACCTTTCGGCGGCCGGCTGGGGGGTCCTGCGCACCAACGAGGCGATCTGCGCGCTCGACCGTCAGGTCGCCGGATCCATCGAACGCCTCGGCGACGCGCTGCTGGAGGCCTGCGACGCCGCCGGGGTGGGGGACGTCATCGTCTGCGCCAACTCGCTCGGCGGCCTGGTGGCGATCGACCTGGCCGGCCGTCGACCCGATCGGGTGCGGGGCATCGTCGTGAGCGGCGCCCCCGGCCTCACCGCCGACCCCGACGTCGGGCTGAGCTTCGACCGCAGGGGGAGCGTGCGGCCCGTCGGCGAGGAGTTCGGCGACCGCATGATGGCCGCCCTGTTCCACAGCGAGGAGCGCTTCTTCACCGACGAGCGGATGGAGGAGGTCGGGGCCATGCTCCTCCAGCCCTCCGCCATGGTCAGCATGGCCCGCAGCCTCAAGGCCACCCGCAAGTACCAGGTCAAGCCGGCGCTGGACAAGGTGGCGACCCCGTCGAAGTACATCTGGGGCCGGCACGACCGGATGACCCCGGTCGACCCGTGGCTGACCGTGCTCGCGGAGTACCCCGAGGCCGAGGTGGTGGTCGTCGAGGACAGCGGGCACATCCCGATGATCGAGCGTGCCGAGGAGTACACCGCCCACCTGGAGCCCTTCGTCACCCGCTGCGCCCAGGTCCCGGCATGACCTCGCCGGTGCTGATCGGTGTGGACATCGTGGAGGCCGACCGGCTCGCCCGGGCGGCCGGCCGCGGCGGGGCGGTGTTCAGCGGCCACATCACCACGCCCGCCGAGCGGGAGCTCGGCACCGGCGAGGAGGCGTTCCCCGTCAAGGAGAGCTTCATCAAGGCCGTGGGAGGCCGCCCGCCCGGGTTCAGCTGGCACGACTTCGAGGCCCTGGCCGAGCGGCCCGCCGGGTGGACCGGCCGGCTGCTCGACGAGGCGGCCGAGGAGCTGACCGCCTCGACCGGCCTCACGCTGACCGGCGGCGCGACCTACGCCGTACGCGGTGCCTGCCGCCGCGCCGCCCTCGTACGGCTCGCGTCACACCAGGCCCCCATGGAAGGCGCGGTGGCGGGCGCGGCCCGGTGGGGGCACAGCGCAGGGCTGCTCGTCTCATTGGCGATCGTCTTCGTCGACAGGAAGGGGGAGTGATGTCCCTTGTGAGGTCGGTCCAGCCCGGTGAGTCCATCCAGCGGGCGCTCGACGAGGCCGGACCCGGCGCGCGGATCCAGCTCGCGGAGGGCACCTACGCGGGGAGCGTGTGGATCAGGCACGGCGGCGTGACGCTGAGCGGCATGGGCCAGGGGCGGACCCTGCTGGTCCCCGGCGACGCACCGCCGCCGGACGTCCCCCGCCTCCACGACGCGTCCGAGGACGTCGTCAGCGGCGTGAGCGTGCACGGTGAGGGCGTCGGCGACGTCACGATCGACGGGCTGACGGTGAGCGGGTTCTCCGGCGCGGGCGTCTACGCGCACTCGGTCGAAGGCCTGGCGGTGAAGGACGTCGAGGCCAAGGACAACGCGGTCTGGGGCATCTACGTCCGCGAGTCCACCCGCTGCGAGGTGGTGGGCTGCCGGGCGTCGGGCAGCCAGTACGGCGGCATCGCGCTGAGCTTCTGCCCGAAGGCCGAGGGGCGGATCGCCGGGAACGAGACCTTCGCCAACGCCTTCGGCATCTTCGTCGACAACTCCTCCGCGGCCCGGGTCGTGCGCAACATCAGCCACGGCAACGCGATCGGCATCATGCTGCTGAATCAGACCTACGAGGGCGAGCCAGACGGCGGCGTCCGTGACTGCCTCGTCGCAGGCAACGAGATGCGCGGCAACGGGCTGGCCAGCGGCGCCGAGCCCGACGGGCTGGGCGCGGCCGGCCCGCCGATCTCCGGGGTGGGCCTCGCGCTGATCGGGACCCACCGCGTCAGCGTCGTGGACAACCTGATCCACGACAACCACCCGAGCGGCGAGTCCGTCATGGGCGGCGCGTTCGTCCTCGGCTCGTCCAAGGACTGGGGAGGCGATGAGGCCGTGGACAACCACATCCTGTGGAACCAGGTCACCGGCAACAGCCCGCTCGACTTCCAGATCGACGCCGACCTGGACCGGCAGACCTTCGCCGGCAACCTGGCGGACAAGGGCGTCCCCGAGGACGCGGGCGGGTGGCGACGATGACCACGGCAGTGCCCCCGATGCCGGCCATGTCCTGCGCGGGCCTGAGCAAGAAGTACGGTGACGTCGTCGCCGTCCAGGACGTCGGCTTCTCCGTCGCCCCCGGCGAGGCCTACGGGCTGCTCGGCCCCAACGGCGCGGGCAAGACCACGACGATCGGCATGCTCGTCGGGCTGCTGCGGCCGGACACCGGCACCGTGCTGGTGGGCGGCACCGACCTCGCCGCCGACCCGATGAAGGCGAAGTCGAAGATCGGCTACGTGCCGCAGGAGATCGCCCTCTACCCCGAGCTGACCGGCCGGGAGAACCTGCGCTTCTTCGGCAGGCTCTTCGGCCTGCCGCACCGCGCGCTCGTCAAGCGCATCGACGAGGTGCTCGAACTGGTCGGGCTGTCCGACCGGGCCGACGGCAAGCTGGACACCTACTCGGGCGGCATGAAGCGGCGGATCAACATCGGCGCCGCGCTCCTGCACGAACCCGAGGTGCTGATCCTGGACGAGCCGACCGTCGGCGTCGATCCGCAGAGCCGCAAGGCCATCCTCGACGGCGTGGAGCGGCTCGTCGCCGGTGGCATGGCCCTGCTGTACACCTCCCACTACATGGAGGAGGTGGAACGGGTCTGCGACCGGGTCGCGATCATCGACCACGGCAGGATCGTGGCCGACGGCACCCGCCACGAGCTCGTCTCCATGGTCGGCAGCGCGGACAAGATCGAGCTGACGCTCGACGGGGACGTGGACGTCGCCTTCGCGAAGCTGCGGACCGTGGAGGGCGTCATCGAGGCGGTCAGGACCGGCACCGGCTCGGTACGGCTGATCGCCGAAGGCGGCAGGTACCTGCTGCCCGCGATCATCACCGCCGTCGACGGCATCGCCACCGTGACCGCCGCCGAGGTCATCGAACCCGACCTGGAGGCCACCTTCATGCACCTCACCGGCAGCACCCTGCGGGACTGACCATGCTGAGATCGCTTCTTACGGTAAGCGCCCTGGAGCTGCGCACCCGGCTGCGCGACGGGACCGCCCTGGTGATCGCGCTGATCGTCCCCGTGGCCCTGGCGACCCTGTTCGGCCTCGCCCTCGGCGGGGACGACCCGCCGCTCCGGGCCACCGTGGGCTTCGTCGACCTGGACGGCGGGGAGTTCCCCGCCAGCGTGCGCAAGGAGGTGATGGCCACCAAGGAGCTCCAGGGCACGCTGACGCTCCGCGACCTGCCCAGCGCGCAGGAGGCGCGGAAGTCGCTCGACGCCGGGGACATCGGGTCGGCGATCGTGTTCCCCCAGGGGTTCAGCCGCAGCGTCGGGGCCGGTGACGGCGGCGAGGTGAACGTGCTCACCTCGGCGGAGGCCCCGCTCGCCGGCGTGGTGGCCAACGCCATCGTGGACCACATCTCCGCGCTGGTGGACGCCCGTACCCTCGCGGTCCGCGCGTCGCTCCAGGCAGGGGTGCCCGGCGACCAGGTCAAGGAGTTCGTGGAGCGCAACGGCGCGGCGGGACCCGCGCTGACCCTGACCAACGACCCCATGGCCGGCGGCAAGGTCGACCTGTCGGTCTACTACGGCTCCGGCATGGCGGCGCTGTTCGCCTTCTTCGTGGTGGGCGCGTCGTTCAGGAGCCTGCTCACCGAGAGGAAGCAGGGCACCCTCAACCGGATGCTGGCGGCGCCGATCCGGCCGTGGGTCCCGATCGTGGGCAAGGCGGTCGTCGGGTTCGCGCTGGCGGTGGTCAGCGTCTGCGTAACCTGGGCCTCCTCGGTGCTCATCTTCGGCTCGACCTGGGGCGACCCGCTGGCGGTGTTCACGCTGCTGGTCGCGCACGTCCTTGCGGCCACCGCGATCACCATGCTGGTGGCGAGCAGGGCCAGGACGGACGCCCAGGCCGACGGGGTGATCATGGTCATCTCGTTCGTGGCCGCGTTCTTCGGCGGCAGCCTGGTGCCGATGTACAACCTCCCCGACGTGCTGCGGAAGGTCGCCCTGCTCACTCCGAACGGCTGGACCTCGACGGCGCTGACCGGGCTGGCCGGCTCCGGCGGCGGCCTGGTCACGGTGGCCGTCCCGATCGCCGTCCTCTGCGCGATCGCGCTCGCGGCGAGCGGCCTGGCCGCACTCGGATTCAGGAAGGGGCTGCTCATATGACGGCACGTCCGATCGCGGGCCGGCTGAGGCCGCGTCCGGTCCTGGCGCTGGTAGCCGCCAACCTGCGCCGTCACTCCCGGGACAGGGTCGGCCTGTTCTTCATCGTGATCATGCCGTTCGTCACCATCGTCTTCGTCGGGATGGCGCTCGGCGGCGGCGCGACCGGAGCCTCCAGGCTGCCCGTCGGGGTGGTCGCCCACGGCACCGACCCGGTCACCGGCGCCGTCCTGGACGAGCTGCGCAAGCACCCCGACCTCGCGATCACGCCGGTGGACACCAAGGACGACCTGCGGTCGGCCGTCCGGGAGGGCTCCCTGGCGGCGGGCCTGGTCATCCCGGCAGGGTCGACGAAGTTCGAGCTGGTCATGACCCAGGCGAACGGCAGCGGCATGGCGGCGCGCAGCGCCGTCGACGTGGCGATCGGGAAGGTGGCCGCCGTGGTGGAGGCCACCCGGGCGGCGAGGACGGCCGGCGCGTCCCCGCAGCAGGCCGAGGAGTACGTGCGCGAGGCGCAGGCCCAGTCGGGCCGCGTCGCCGTGGTGTCGTCCGGCACGACGAGCGCCCATCCGCGTGGGTTCGCCTACACGGCCCCGGCCAACCTGCTGCTCTTCACCTTCATCAACTCCATGGCCGTCGCCGCCGCCCTGGCGGAGAGCCTCAGGCTGGGGATGATCCAGCGTTCCCTCACCGCGCCCGTCCGGCGGAGGTCGGTGCTCTTCGGGGAGGCGCTGAGCAGGTTCATCGTGGCCGTCGCCCAGGCGGTCCTGATCATGGTGGTGAGCACCGCGGTGTTCGGCGTCTCGTGGGGCGACCCCCTTGGAGTCGCGGCCGTCGTCGGGGTGTTCGCGCTCGTGGCCACCGGCGCCGCGATCCTGGTCGGCACCCTGGTGCGCTCGTCGCAGCAGGCCCCGGCGATCGGCCCGCCCCTCGGCATCGTGCTCGGCATGCTGGGCGGCTGCCTGTGGCCCAAGGAGGCCGCGGGAGAGCCCCTCAACACGATCGGCCACTTCTTCCCGCACGCCTGGGGCATGGACGCGCTGCTCACCCTGTCGAAGCCGGGCACGGGCATCGGCGCGGTCGTCCTCCCGGTCGCCGTGCTGGCGGGGATGGCGGCCCTCCTGCTCGGCCTCTCGCTGGTGCTGTTCGGCCGCCGTACCCGGACGCTCACCTGATCCGCCATCCGTATGTTGCACACCGGCCGTGACAAGACAACGAGGGGGAGTTCATGAAGACGATGGCCAGATTACTCGCGGGCACGACGCCGGTCGGCGCCGACCATGTGAGAGACGTGTATCGCTACGCCGCGAGAAAGGGCTCGATCGAGGCCCTGGAGGTGGCGGCGGCGGATCTCGGCATCGGGATCCACGAGATGCAGGAGGCGGTGGACCACCTCGTCGCCAGCCGCCTGCTGCGGACGGAGGACGGCGCGGGCCGGCGGTTCGTCCCGGTCGATCCGGAGGTCGCGACCGCGTCGCTGGTCTCCTCGGTCGAGCGCGAGATGTACCAGCGCCGCGAGCTGATCGACCAGATCCGCGAGCGCATCGACGTCTTCCGCCAGGACGACGCCGGTTCCGGCGGGCAGAGCTCGGGGTCCACCTCCATCGAGTACCTCGTGGGGTCCATGGAGGTCAGGGGCTTTTTGAAGATGGCGGGCGACGCGTGCCGCGACGAGGTGCTCATCCTGCAGTCGAGCAAGAGCGACGCCGAGGAGCTCTCGCCGGCCTACCTCCCGCTGCTCGGGCGGGGGATCACCGTGCGCATCATCTGCCAGCACCGCGACCGCGCGGACCTCTCCACGCGGATGAAGATCAAGAAGCTGACGGACGCGGGCGCGGCGGTGTGCACCACCAGCCACATACCGAGGTCCGCGGTCGTCTTCGACCGGTCGCTGGTGGTCCTGTTCGGCCTGTCCGACGGGGAGACCAACGTCGCCCGGGTGCACAACCACGGGGTCGCCCAGTTCTTCCTGGACCTGTTCGACCATCTGTGGGACGGGGCGACGCCCCTGGAGGGCGTGGAGTCCGGGTACGCCAACGTGGCCGACGACCTCCTCCAGGCCATCGCCGGGCTGATGGCCAAGGGCTACACCGACGAGATCGTCGCTCGCAAGCTCGGCATGTCGGTCCGCAGCTGCCGGCGTCACATCGCCACGCTCATGCGCGACCTCGACGCGACGAGCCGGTTCCAGGCCGGGGTCCAGGCGGCCCGCAGGTTCTCGGCGAACATCACATGATGGCGCCCGCGTTCGCTCGTCCGGCCCTGTCCGCCCGGCGACATCGGGTGTCATCGCGCGCGCCGCGTCCTGCCCTCCGAGGGCGCGCCGCGATGCCACCGGCGGCAGAGGTCACCGCGCGCCCTGCATCGCGACGGCCACGCCGGCCAGGCCCTCGGCCCGGTCGCAGACGAGCTCGATGCCGCGCACCAGCTCCTCCATGTCCATGCCGGGGTCCAGGCACATGCGGATGGAGCTGTTCGCGTCCTCGGGGCCGACCCCGATCGCCGTGAGCACGGGCGAGGGCTCCTGGGACGCCGAGTTGCACGCCGACCCGGTGGACAGCGCCACGGAGTGCAGGCTCGCCACCAGGCTCTCGCCGCGCACCCCGGGCAGGACGAGGTTCAGGATGTGGGGCACCCCCGCGTGGGGGCACCCGTTCAACCGCACGCCCGGCATGCGCGCGGTGAGCAGTCGCAGCGCCGTGTCCCGCAGCCGCGTGACCCGCTCCCAGTCGGCGTCGAGCCGGCGCAGCGCCAGCTCGCACGCCTTGCCCAGGCCCACCACCAGGTGGGTGGGTACCGTCCCGCTGCGCAGCTCGTACTGGCCGCCGCCGTAGGTGGTCGGGTGCAGGCGGCGGCGGATCTCCGGCCGCACGTACAGGGCGCCGATCCCCTTCGGCCCGCGTATCTTGTGGGCCGAGATCGAAAGGGTGTCCATCGCCGCGTCCGCCACGCTGATCGGGATCCGGCCGGCGGCCTGGGCGCCGTCGACGTGCAGCAGGCACCCGGCGGCGTGGCCGAGCGCGGCCATCTCCGAGACGGGCTGGATCGTGCCGATCTCGCTGTTGACCCAGGCGACCGTCGCCACCCGGGAGTGGACGTCGAGGAGCCCGGCGAAGCCGGCGAGATCCACCAGCCCGTCCGGGCGCACTTTCATCGTGCGGATGTCGATCCCCCTGCTGCCCAGCGCCCGGCCGATCGCGAGAGACGACTTGTGGTCGGTCGGGCAGAACAGCGCGTTGACCGGCGCGCGGTCGGCATGCGCGAACATCCCCAGCAGCGCGATGTTGTTGCTCTCGGTCGCGCCGGAGGTGAGGACGATGCTCTCGGGGGCGGCGCCGAGCAGCGCCGCCACCGACTCGGTGGCGGCGTCCACGGCCCGGCGGGCCCGCTTGCCGAGGACATGCGGCGACGACGGGTTCCCGAAGTCGTCCCTCAGGTAGGGCAGCATCGCGTCGAACACTTCGTCGTCCACGCGAGTGGTGGCACAGTTGTCCAGATAGATGACCTTCATTGTCCCGTTCCGTCACCGTCGGTGTTTCGCCTGCGCTGCCGGGTGCGTCAGCTGCGGAAGGTGCTGACCGTCACGAGCTTCGAGTAGATCTCGTCGGTGGACATCTCGCCGCTCCCGCCGGGGTCGGCGATGACGACGAGCATTCCCGGCAGCCGGTAGAGGTTGAGCGCGATGTCGACGCCCGTCTGTACGGGCGCGAGGCACTCGCCCGGCGCGAAGATGACGATGGCCCGGTAGCCGGCGCGGTAGACCTCCGAGATCATCTCGGTGATCTCGCCCGCGCATCCGGTGATGCCACAGCTGATCAGCGTGCGGTAGTTCCCCTCCGGGTCGAGGAAGGCCACCTCGGTGTCGTTCCTGGCGGAGTCGAGGACGCGCTTCTCCAGCAGCCCCTGCTTGACGAACTTGTCGGCGGCCTTCTGGAAGCGGTACTTCAGCCACGTCTCGGGGAACGACAGCGCGTGCTTGCGGCTCGAAAGGACCCGGTCCGGCGAGAGGCCGGAGTTGCGCAGGACCTTCTCGTACTCGGCGGGCAGCCGGGTGAACTCCTCGAAGAACTCGGCCCGCAGCTCGCTCGCGGGACGGCCCGCCGCCGGCACGTACTGCCAGTCGTTGATCAGCAGGAGCAGCCGTACGTCGTCGCAGGTCTCCGAGTAGGACTTGAGCAGGTCGACCGACATCGTCCAGCTGTAGCCGGGGAAGATCCCGACGCGGCCGGCGATCCTGCGCCGCATGGTGTCGGACTTCTGCTCCTCGATGACCCCGGGCACGAGCCGGCCGGAGGTCTCGTCCTCGAAGAGCATGAAGTGGCCACCCATGATGACCAGCTTGTCGAGGTCGAAGGCCGACAGTTCACGGTCGAGCGCCCGCCGGAGCTCCTGCTCCGAAGCGACCAGCTGGTGCGTCTTGGAGACACCGTTGGAGGGGCGGTCCGCGAGAGCGTCATTCATGTGAAACCACTCCGTCTTGCTCAAGTTCTGGGTTGGGGTAGAGGGCCCGATCGGGGTGATCGGGGTGATCGGGGTGAGCCGGGCGGCCAGCGCGCGTAGCGGCCGGGCACTGGTGAGCTGGTGGACGGAGATGCCTTCCCACCCATGGCCGGCGAGCGCGGCCAGCACCCCAGGGATCCGCAGGGCCCTTCCCCCGGCGGCCGTGTAGCTGCCGGACAGGTCGACGTCATCGAGCCCGTTCACCTGCCGCACGACGGCCGCCAGGATCCGCTCGGCCTCGCCCATCGGGGTGGCGGCCTCGTCTCCTGCGGCCTCGTCTCCTGCGGCCTCGATCCGGCCGAGGCCGGCCAGGTCGTCCCCGGCCGGCGGCGGGGGCGCGAAACCCGCCAGCCGGGCGACGTCGCTGATCCGCAGGTCCGCCGACGGGTCGTCGTGCGCCTGGAACACGGCCTCGTAGCCCCGTAGGAACCGCTCCATGGCATCGGCGTCCATCACCGTGGAGACGGCCTTGAGCGTGACGACGACGGCGTCCCGCCACTCGTCGATGCGGAAGTAGGTGTCGCCGCCGTGGTGAGCCCAGCCAGACGGCGTCGCGCTCCAGGTGAACTTGGTGCGCCTGGCCTTGGTGTCCCGGGACGCCTGCTTGATGAAGTTCAGCTCCGACCCGATACGCACGTCCTGGCCGCGCCGCGAGCTCTCGCGTGACACCAGCTCGACGACCTCGTCATAGGGGACGTAGGAGTTGGCCTGCGCCCGCTCGAAGTGCCGCGCGACGCGCCGCAGCAGCTCCGTGAAGGTGGGGTCGTCGTGGCAGTCGACCCGCATCAGCAGGGGCGAGAACATGCAGGTCATCACGTCGGAGTACTGGCCTGAATCGCGATTGCTGGTGAAGGAGAGGTGGCCGACCGTGCCGCTGCCGGTGTAGGCGGCCATGAGCATGGTGTAGGCGGTCACGTGGACCAGCGACGGCCACGCCTGGTGCCGGGCGCCGATGCGGCGGCTGGCGTCCAGCATCGACGGCGAGGTGAGCGTCGCGCCGCGTGCGGACGGCTCGGCGTCGTGCACGCGCCTCGCGCCGAACGTGTCGGCCGGCAGCTTCGAGATCTCCTCTCTCCAGAAGGCCATGGCGCGTCCGGCCATGGCGGCGGCCTCCGGCGAGGACTCGTACCGGGTGAGATCCATCGGCTGGTGGCGCACCGGCTCCAGGGCGGCGGGCCGCCGGGAGCTGAAGCCGGCGCACTGGACCTTGAGCTCACGCTTGATCTGCCGGACCGTCCAGACGTCGACCGCCAGGTGGTTCAGCACCAGGACGAGCTGCTTCGGAACGCCGCCCGTGGTGATGACGCAGGCGCGTATCGGCCATTCGGTGGAAAGGTCGAATTCGGTGGTGGTGAGCTTTTCCACGACCTCGCCCGGTGCGGCCGTGCCGTCCCTTTCCGTGGTCACCTGAATGACCGGGACGGCGGCCGGAGAATGCACCCGCTGCCGCGGGTCGCCGTCACCGTCGAGGTGATATGTGGTGCGCAGCGCCTCGTGCCGGCGGGTCAGGTAGTTGACCGCCGTCCGGCAGTGCGCGAACGTGACGTCGTAGGGCATCTCCAGGTGCAGGACGATGTGCGTGTCGTGTCGCTCCCGCGGCGGCAGCTGGTGATATCTCAGCCACATGTAACGCTGGCCCCAGCAGAGATTGGCGTTCTTGGCAGCGGACAACTCAGCCTCCAACAGTCGGTCGCGACACCCACTCCGCACGATTGCGCAGTTCGCCGGTGGTGCGACTCACCGGTCGCCGGATCGACAGCGCTTCTCAGGATAGTTGCATGCGATTGAGAATTGGCGTTTCAGGAGGGCGTTACAACGACGGGGCGGTGTCATCTTCAGGAACGTGACAACCTGCCACCGGAGCGGTCCTTTTTAAATGAACGACTCGCTTGACCGTACCCCCGCGCCCGGCGAGCCTGGGTGGGGCAACATTTCTCGATGTCGTCCGATGCGCTGGGCCCTCACTGCGAGGTGGCACGATGACCATGGTTGAAATAGAAATACCTCACGAGTTCCAAAATATCCTCCGGCCCCATTTGCCTTATGCAGAATCCGGTGACCTCTCCCCGTTCGACGACCTCGCCGGGCTCGGCCTCGACTCGATGGGCGTCGTCCAGCTGCTGGTCGCACTGGAGGACGGCTACGACATCGAGCTTCCCGACGACATCCTCGACGAGGAGACGTTCGCGACCGTCGGCTCGCTCTGGCGGGCGCTCTCGGCGCTGGTGGCCACGAAATGAGCGGCGGGTGGCACCCCGGCCGGCCACGAGCGTGAGGACCGCGCATGCTGACTCGAGTCGATGATCTGCTGGGGTGCGGCGACCCGGAGGGCCCGGCGCTGACCTTCAAGGACGAGACCCTCACCTACGGCGAGCTGGCCCGTCGCGTCGGCAGGGCCGCCGCCGGGCTGCGGCGCCTCGGTCTCCGTCGTGGCGAGCGGGTCGTCGTGTACCTCGAGAAGCGCGTCGAGACGGTCGTCGCGATGCTGGCCGTTTCCTCGGCCGGCGGGGTCTTCGTCCCGGTCAACCCGCTGCTCAGACCGCGGCAGGTGGAGTACATCGCCGCCGACTGCGACGCCCGCGTGGTGATCACCACGTGCGAGCGCCACCGCACGCTGGCGGGCCGGTTCGAGGTGGGCCGGTCGCCGCACCTGGTGCTGATCGGTGACGCCGCGGGCGACGGCCCAGGGGTGACCACCTGGGCGCGGCTGTGCGCTGAGGATGAGCCGGCTCACGGCGACGGTGACGGGGTGATCGACGCCGACGTCGCGGCCATCCTCTACACCTCCGGCAGCACCGGCTCGCCGAAGGGCGTCGTCCTGTCGCACCGCAACCTGCTCGCCGGCGCGCAGAGCGTCGCCGCCTATCTCGGGCACACCCGCGACGACGTGGTGCTCGCCGTGCTCCCGCTGAGCTTCGACGCCGGGTTCAGCCAGCTCACGACCTCTTTCGTCGCCGGCGCGCACGTGGTCCTGATGAACTACCTCACGCCCGGCGAGGTCGTACGCCTGTGCGCCCGGCACGGTGTCACCGGGCTGACGTGCGTACCGCCCCTGTGGCTCCAGCTCGCGACCAGGAAATGGCCGCGGGAGGCCACCGGGAGCCTGCGCTATGTCGCCAGTACCGGAGGTCGCATGCCCGGGACCACCCTGGCCTGGCTGCGGGAGACCTTTCCCGAGGCGAAGCCCTACCTGATGTACGGGCTGACCGAGGCGTTCCGCTCCACCTACCTCGACCCGGCCGAGGCCGGACGCCGGCCCGGCTCGATCGGCAAGGCCATCCCCAACGCGGAGGTCCTGGTGGTGCGGCCGGACGGCTCGGTCTGCGACCCCGGCGAGGAGGGCGAGATCGTGCATCGCGGCGCGCTCGTGTCGCTCGGCTACTGGAACGACCCCGAGCGCACGGCCGAGCGGTTCCGTCCGTTCCCGCCGGGGCGCGGTCCCACGCGCACCGAGATCGCGGTGTGGTCCGGCGACGTGGCCTACCGCGACGAGGAGGGCTTCCTGTACTTCGTGGGGCGCACCGACGACATGATCAAGACCTCGGGATACCGGCTGAGCCCCACGGAGGTCGAGGAGGCCGCGTACGCCACCGGCCTGGTGTCCGAGGCGGCCGCCTTCGGCGTGCCCGACGAGGAGCTGGGGCAGCACGTGGTGCTCGCGGTCACCGGCCCGACGGGCGAGGCCTGCGACACCGGCACGCTGATGAAGGCGCTGGAACGCGACCTGCCGAGGTACATGGTCCCCCGGCGCGTGGTGGTGTACTCCCAGCTGCCGAGGTCGGGCAACGGCAAGTTCGACCGCGGTGAGCTGCGCCGGATGGTGGCGTGATGTCCGGCCTGCCGGAGGGATGGGCGGGAAGGCACCACGGCGCGCTCACCGTCGGCGGCATCCCCGTCGAGCGGCTGGCCGCCCGGGTGGGCGGCACCCCGTTCTTCGCCTACGACCGGGAGCTGATCAACCGCCGGGTCGCGGCCGTGCGCGCCGCGCTGCCCACCGAGATCGACCTGAGCTACGCGGTGAAGGCCAACCCGATGCCGGCCCTGCTCCAGCACATGAGCGGTCTGGTCGACGGCTTCGACGTGGCCTCCGCGCTGGAGATGCGGCACGCGCTCGACACCCCGGTTCCGGCGGGCCGGATCGGCTTCGCGGGGCCGGGCAAGACGGTCGAGGAGCTGACCCAGGCGGTCGCCGCCGGGGTCACCATCGAGCTGGAGTCCGAGCTGGAGATCGCGCGGGTCCGGTCGATCAGCGCGGCCACCGGCATCCCGGCCCGGGTCGCGCTGCGGGTCAATCCCGACTTCACGGTGCGGGGTTCCGGGATGCGGCTCGGGGGCGGGCCGCAGCAGTTCGGCATCGACGCGGAACGGGTGCCGGAGGTGCTCGCGAGCCTGACCGGTGCCGAGTTCGACTTCCAGGGGTTCCACGTGTTCGCCGGCTCGCAGAACCTGCACGCCGACAGCATCTGCGAGGCGCAGCGCAGGACCGCCGAGCTCGTCCTCGGGTTCGCCGGGGCGGCGCCGGGACCGGTGCGGTACGTCAACCTCGGCGGCGGCTTCGGCATCCCGTACTCCCAGAGGGACAGGCCGCTCGCCCTCGAACCGGTCGGGCGCAACCTCGCGGAGCTGGTCGACGGGATGATCCGCCCCCGCCTGCCCGAGGCGAGGATCGTCGTCGAGCTCGGGCGCTACCTGGTGGGCGAGGCCGGCGTCTACGTCACCCGTGTCGTGGACCGCAAGGAGTCGCGCGGCAAGACCTTCGTCGTCGTGGACGGGGGACTGCACCACCAGCTCGCGGCGTCCGGCAACTTCGGCCAGGTGATCAGGCGCAACTACCCGATCGCGGTGGGGAACCGCATGGGCGACCCGGCCGCCGAGCCCGAGACCGTGACCGTGGTCGGCTGCCTGTGCACCCCGCTCGACCTGCTCGGGGACGACGTGACGCTGCCGAGGACCGAGGTCGGGGACCTGATCGTGCTGTTCCAGGCAGGCGCGTACGGCCTGACCGCGAGCCCCACCGCGTTCCTGAGCCACCCCGCCCCGCCCGAGGTCCTCGTCTGACCAAAAATGACCCGCTCTGGGCCCTTAAGGTGCTAATGATCGGTGCAACACCTGACCTATCAGAAGTTGTGATGTTCGAGGTCAGGCGGCCCTCAGGTCGGCAAGCTGAAACAGCTCCGTGGTGTGCTCGGCCAGCAGCTCCGCGATCGGCTCGGGCTTCAGGGCGATCTGGGCCAGGGCCGCAGAGGTCAAAGGCACTTCCTCGACGATGTACTCACCCCGCGCGGGGTCGGCGAACTCCGGGCCGCTTCGCCGGGCCGGATCCCACTGGCGAATCCTCGCAAGGAAAAAGTACTGACGCTCGCCGCTCTGGTCCTCGATGTGGACGAGCGAGTGCACCATGGCTTCGCCGGCGAGCTCCTCGCGGATCTCCCGGTGCAGCGCGGACTCCACGCTCGCGTCATCCCGCTCGACGCCGCCCCCGGGCAGCACCCAGTAGGGCGCCATCTGGGGCCGAACCCGCTTGATGGTCAGCAGGTTCCCGCCGGGGGTGATGAGGATGGCTCGGACACGTTCTCTCATCAGGGCTCCTTTCGGTCAGTGCAGGAGCCAGCCGCCGTCGACGTGCAGGGACCGACCGGTGATGAACCCCGCGCCAGGGCCTGCGAGGAACGCTACCGCCCCCGCGACGTCATCCGGCTGACCTCGCCGTCGCAGACACTGACGCGCCACCTGCAGGTCCGGCGATGTCCGCCGGCTCATCGGCAGCAGCCTCTCCCGTTCCACCTGGATGGGGCCGGGCACGACGGTGTTCACCGTGATCGCGTGGGGCGACGGTTTCCTCGGCGAGGGCGTCGTGCTGGGTGAGCGCGCGGGTCAGCGATGCTTCGGCCGCTGTTACCGCGGTCGTGAGCTGGTTCAGGAGGTCGGCGGGTACTGACTCTTTCCCCAGCCCCGAGGTGTCAACGAGCCTGGTGAACGTGCTGATGGCTCGTGCGGAGAGCTGGGATGCGCAGGTTGCGGGGGTGGAGACTTCGCGGGCGGCGTAGGCGTCGCCTGAGCGCAGTACGTCGGACTCGATGGCGTGAGCCAAAGGGGAGATGGCGTCGGTGAGGTCGATCGCGGTGAGTCTGAGACGGGTGCGGAAGAATACCTGCCCGGGTGCGTCGTCGAGTGCGAGAACGCTGTCGGTCATGGCTTTGGTGTCGGTGCTGCGGTCGCTGGTCAGGACCGCCAGGCAGGTTGCCACGACCTGCTCCCAGGGGGTTTGCATGGAGGTTTCGGCCAGGAGATGCGCGGCGAGCCGGTGATCTCCGGCCACGTGGTGGGCGATGATCGCGATTTGGCGGCCGTCGAGAAGCCGCTGCCCGACACCGTTGTGGTCTTGGAGGTGCTGGAGCGCTTGGGCCCATCGGCCCGCCTGGGCCAGGGCCCGGCTTCCATCGGCGAGGAGCACGGTCCACAGCCACTGGAGGACTTCCCGGTGAGCTGTACACGGTGGGTAGTGGGAACGCGTGGACACGGCGTGTGCTCTTAATATCGATCAGCGTCCCCTGGGCGATCAAGTCCGCGTCGGCCGGGAGATCGGCGCTGCCATCGAAGGTGGTGCCTGACTCGCATCTGTCCGACGCAGAGGCCTGCCGGAGGAGTTCCATCGCGCTGTCTCCCTGAGATGGGCCACTCTGTCACGCCTGACGGCGGCTGAATAAAACGTCGCTCGTCCAGGCGCGATTGCCCCTGCGACCTGGGCACTCCCTGTTGTAACAACGCCAGAACCATCGCCCGTCCGACCGTCGCCGCAGGTCCACGTCATTTCGTTGGCATCCGCCGCAGCGGGGCGGCCGGCTGAAGTCTTCGGCGTGCTCGTGCTCGAGGATTTTGCGCGCGAAATGTCCACCACGGACGGTCAGCATGATTTCGCGCGTCCACCTCTGCGAGAGCGCGTTGAGACTGCCCAGCATCACCGTGTGCTCGTCGATCACGGCGATCTTCTGATGCATGTAGTTGACTCGGACGACCGCCGGAACGATCGCCTGTAGTTCGGTCAGGCAGTCGGTGAAGTTCGTTTTCTGCTGCAATGTGTCGCTGGGATCTCGGACGAAGACGGTCACACGTACCCCTCGGCCGACGGCCTCCCGCAGGACGGGCAGCAGGGTGCGTACACGTGCGGCCACCCAGGGAGACCACAGCCAGATCGATGACCTGGCCTCCGCGAGGCGGGCGGTGAACGCTTCGTAGAACGAGAGCTCGTCGTGGACGTCAGTGATCTCGACATGGCGGGCGAGCGTCTCGGCCAGACGAGCGCCGAACGGGCCCAATTCCGCGCCGGCCGCTGCGGGCGGAGCGATCAGTGCGGTCGCTTTGACGAACCGGACCTTCTGCTCGCGGAAGAGCTGAGCGATGTGGCCGAATACGGTCGTGGGCGGTGCGTTCAGGATACGTTCGCGGCTGCCCACGACGTACAGCCGAGTCTGGACACGTGTGACCGCGACATTGAACAGGCGGCCGCCTTTCTGCTGCCATCCGCTCGCACCCGGCATCATGGAGGCCTGTGCCATCCACATGCCATCACCGTATTGTCCTTCCACGGTGTCGAAGATGACGATGGGGAACTCCCGGCCCTGGAAACGGTGGGCCGTGCCGACCTCCGCCAGCTGGCCGTCCGGCTGTTCGATGTCGCGAAGCGCCTCGAGGGTCGCCGCCGCCTGGTCACCGTAGGGAGTGACCACCCCGGCGATTTCGCCGTCGTCGTTGTGGAGGTCGAGCAGAGCCCGGGAGAGCAGTGTCCCGGCGGGCCACCATCCTCTGCTCCGTCCGGTGCGTTGCACTTGGGCGAGTTCGTGCAGCCCGTCGGTGTCGATGAGGACGATTTCCGGATCGTCGGCGGCACGCGGCCGGACGGTGCCGCCGATTTTGAGGACTCCCTTGTACGCGAGCCGGTTCGCCACCTCCATGATCTGTGGGCCGAACCGGTGCTGCGTGTCCATGATCAGGCAGCCCGGATGGTTCGTGGCGTCCTCGGGGGTGGTGATGCCGCAGTGCCGGTAGACGTCGGGGATGAGCCAGCGGCGTATGTCCGGGCGGTTGCTCTCTTCGATGACTTTGGGCAGAACCGCCCCGAGTTGCAGGAAGTCGCCCAGTAGTACGGCGCACGCCGACGCCTTGGCCGTGGCCAGCAGCACCTCCGGCAGGGTCGCGGCGCCGGCCTCGTCGATCAACACCACGTCATAGGGGCCATCGGCCACCGCTTTGGTGATGCGGAACCGGGCCAGCGTGGTGGCCACCAGCCGCGCGCCCTTGATGATCTCTCCTTGGGCGTCACGGGCCAGCGTCTCGTACTCGTTCTGTAAGGCCTCATGGCTCTTCTTCAGAGGCTCAAGGCGGGGAGCGTTCTGCGCGACTCTGCGGTGCAGGTCTTCAGCTTCGTCATGCTGCTTCGGCCAACGACGGCGGTCGCATTCGGCGATGAGTTTCTCAGCGGTCTCGGACGACGAGAGCTCATGGTGCAAGGTCGCCAGCCGCTCCACCGTCTTCTGCTGGGCCAGGCGGAGATCGTGGAGACTCTTGCGTGCGTCATTGGCTTTCTCGATGCGGTCTCGGATCTCGTCGAGCTCGAACCCCGCTCGTGCGATCGATTCCCTGATCCACGCCTCGGTGTCGCGCTGGAAGCGATCTGCCGTGGCACGCGCCGCTGCGGCCCGCGAACGGAGTTCGGCCGACTCTGACCTGGCGACGGCGATCTGGCGCTCGATGTCCGCGAACGCGCGGCGATCCCGCCATCGGGGTTTGCCGGACGGCTGTAACAGCAGGGCGGCCTCCTCTTCCAGCAGTCCGCAGCTGGCCTCGGACGTCAGAGCACGAGCTTCGGCCTGGGTCGCGGCGTTCGCCACCTCCGCCGCCTCGTGCGCTTTGGCTTCGACCTGCTGCCACAGCCGCTGCGCCTCAACCGTCTCCGCCGCCCGCTCATCGGCGGCCTTGAGTCGCCGCTGTGCCCGGACGAGCGCGACAGCTCCCGCATCCAGGGCCTGTTCGCATTCCGCCAGCGCGGATGTGAGCGGTGCGCAGGCGAGTTCCGGTCTCCGCAGCCGCAACCGGGCGTTCGAATATGCTGCCGCGTCGAAGCCGGCCAGCAGGGCCCGCAAATGGTGCAACCGCTCCTCGTCGCGAAGCATCTCCTTGAGCTGTACGGCCGCGTCACGGCGCTTCTTCTCCACCTTCGCCAGCCGCGCGCGCACGATGAGAGGAAGGCAGACCTTGGGATCATCGGCGACCTGCCGGAGCTGCGGTGGCCCCACCCGGACGATCTGCCCGGCGGGAGGACGGTGCTGCCTGAGGACACCCAGCAGCGCGTTGTCCACCGCGATATTGGTGGCCGACACCAGGAGGACCCTTTTCCCCTGGGCGATCAGGTCGCAGATGGCGGCCTGCAGCAGCCGGGTCTTTCCCGTCCCGGGCGGACCCCACACCAGCCACACACCCGTGCCAAGACAGGCGTGGTATGCCTGCGCCTGAGCGGGCAGCAGCCCAGCCGGAGCCGGACCGCGCGCCAGTGTTCCCCCGATTCGGGCATGGGCGAGAAGGTTGGCGAGTCCGGCGTCGCCGATTCCGCCGATGCCGTCACGTAACGCTCTGACGAGGAACCCCGGCGGCTGACGGAACGACCAGAGGTATGGATCGGAGTGTGCCGCGAACTCCGCCACCCGAACCTGCAGAATCTGCCCCTCGACAACCGTTTCCATGACTGGAAACCCGGCCTGGACGCTCGTCTCCTCCGAACCGGCCAGACGTAACCCGTCGAGCTGATCGGGGCTCACGTCCATCCCACGAAGATCGACGACGAAGACGCCCGGCTCCGCAGCCGCCCGCGCCGCGCCGATACGCCGCCACCTGCCCGACTGCTGAGCGCCACCTTCGACGGAGAGCCACTCGTTCAACGCGGTGGTCATCTCGTCACGCCAGCCCAATAGCCCTCCAACATCGGTACTCGACGTGCACTCAATAGATGACCTTAATCTTCTTCGGGCTACTCGGCAGCCACCGTGCCCTTACTTCGGATTCGACCGCACACATCAAAGGCCCTCTCCCGTTCCGGGAAGAGGGCCTTTTTTCATGCTCAGTTGTACGGGTTGTCGTACGTCCCGCTGCTGCGCGTCCGCACCATGTACTGGCCCATGGACGCGAACCAACTACCCGTAACGTCGAAGCGGACGTTCCGGACAGTGCTGCCGAAGTTGCGCGGCATGCACCTGGGCCAGCATGTTGTCAATCAGGTGATGGTGGGGGTCGCAAGTATCAGGAAGGCGAAGGGATTGCGGTAGGCGAGGGCGTACCACGCGGCGGCTATCAGCATCCGAGCCACGTGCTCTTCCTGTTCATCAGTACGTGCCGGCGGCCGGTTCCGGTCGTCCAGTCGCAGAGTCTCCACGGTGTCGGTCAACTGCTGAAGCAGATGTGCACCGACCTCGGCAACCGCACTGACGGCGCCGAAACCTTTGCGCCTTGTGGCCGCAACGCGGCAGTTCTCCCAACCCTGCTCGGTGGCGGCGTCGACGGGCGGAGCACAGGTGAAGGCGAGCCGCAGTCGCTGATCAACTGCGGTACTCACCGTTCCAGCCTCGAAGCCGACGCCCGAGCCGGGAAGGATCAGCGGTCCGGCGGGAAGGCGTGTTCGATAGGTCTGCCGCAGGCGCCGTACTCCGGCGGACAATTCGCGGTCGAGAAACAGCAGCAACGGCGGGGCTTCACGCTGGTGGAGCGGCCGGTCGACCAGCCGTGGGGCGAGCGCGTGTCGCTGGTGCTCGATCCGTTCGGCATCAGGGTGCGGCTGGGGCAGTCCAGCGACTAGTCCATTACCTGGTCTGTACCGAAAGCCTGAAAAGCTGCCAAGGCCGCTTGAACGGGACTGCGGCGGTCGCTGCGCCGATGTGCGGCATGGAAGATCACGGGGGCGGCGCCGGTCAGCGTCACCGTCCGCAAACGAGGGCTCAGGAGCATGGTGGCCTCCGCCGAGACGACCAACGCGGCTGCGCCTTCGGCGGTTTGCTGCAGAACGCGGCTGAAATTCTCGGAGTAGATCCCGATTAGGCGTGCCTCCCGGCGTGGCCGTATGTCCCCGAGCCAGAACTGGTTCATCTAGTCGCCGGCGCAGTAGGGGCCGGGTCGTAGTGGATCGGGTGCTGGCTGAAGTCCTCCACATTCATCGTTCCGGCGCCTGCGAGGGAATGCCGGTCGGCCCCCACGCCAATGCGCGGACTTGTGCTGGTCAGGGGGAACGAGTCCACGGCGGGATGCCGCACAGGCGCCATTGCCCACAGGATGTCGACCTAATACTCGGCCAGGCAGTGAGTGAGGGCGGGCAGGGGGATCTCCCGGCTCACCAGCCGGGTCTCGGGAAAGCTGCGGCGGACCTCTCGCGCGACGAGCCGCATGTCGGGTTGTCGGAGGGTCGGGCCGAGGCCGACAGGGATGCCAACGCTTCTTGATCGCTCCTGTACGGATCATGCCCTCGAGCGCAGCCGCAGCCAGCCGGATTGACCGGTGAGCTACCCCTGAGTTGTTCACCCAAGCAGGTTCGGCGCAGTCGCGGGGGCTTACAACAGCGGATCAGTCGTGATCTCACCCAGAGTGTCAGTGGTTCGTGGTTTGCTAAGCCTCCTGGTGAGGGCTAAGGGGGCGGGATGCGTATCCGTGAAGTGTTGATTCGTTGGTATAAGTCGTTCAACTACGACTATGAGTTGAAGGCGAACCCCGGATCAACCAAGAGAGCATGGCAGGAGACACCCGACGGGTGGCTCCCGCATGTGCGCATCAATCTTGAGAAAGATATCACCGCGGTAGTCGGCGCGAATGAGTCAGGAAAGTCGCACCTCCTCGACGCGATCAACATCGTCCTCACCGGCGAAGGCCACAGCCAGAGCGACTTCTGCCGGTACTCGACGCGGTTCTCCGTCGAGAAGGACCTGCGCCTGTTCCCTGAGGTCGGTGCCATCTTCGAACTCACTGAGGATGACGCCGCTGCCATGAGCGCCCTGGAGATCCCGCTTCTGGCAAACGGAGACCTGCTAATGCTCCGGCGAGCCCCACACACGATCGAGGTCATCAACGACGCCGAGGAGCGCGTCGAACTAGACGATGATCAGAGCAAAGGCCTCGAACAACTTCTTCCTCATGCCTACCAGCTTAAGACGCAGGTCGAACTGCCCGACTCGGTGTCGATTGCGGCACTTGCGCGGACAGGTTCACGCCTTGCCAGCCGCAGGGACCGCGTCAAATTACTCGACCTCCTCAACGCGATCGGGACTGTCGAGGACGTGGGGTCCCAAGCATCAGTCCTGTTCAGCATTCTGAGTGCTGCGGAGGCCGCCGAGACCGAGCAGCAAAGACTTGGTCGCCTCCTGCTTACCAAGGTGGCCCGTATCGAGGCTTCTGCTTTCAAGGATCTCCAAAACGCGATCAAGGATGAGCGTGAGGGATTGGTCAACGCCCTGATCCAGGAGATGAACAAGTCCATCGCGCGACACCTCAACATCTCCAGGTGGTGGAGCCAAGACGAGGACTTCCAGCTTCGAGTCTCGCCTCGCGAGCATGAGCTGGTTTTCACCATCAGAGACCGAACCGGTACCGACTACTCGTTCAGCGAGCGTAGCCGCGGCCTCACCTACTTTCTCAGCTACTACGTCCAACTCAGGTCGCATGATCGTCCCGCCGACCGTCCTGAGGTCCTGCTCATGGACGAACCGGACGCTTACCTATCCGCTCTCGGGCAACAAGACCTCTTGCGCGTTCTGGAGGACCATGCCCGCCCCGAGGACTCCGACCGGGCTGACCAGGTTGTCTACGTCACGCACTCACCGTTTTTGATTAACCGCAACGCCGGGCATCGGGTCCGTGTCGTCGACAAAGGCTCCCGCGATGAGGGGACGCGCCTGGTCAAGGACGTCACGCAGAACCACTATGAGCCGCTTCGCACCTCACTGGGTGCCTTCATCGCCGAGACCGCATTCATCGGCGGCGATAATTTGTTCATCGAAGGAATCGCCGACCAGGTGCTTATCTCTGGCATGAACGCCCGGTTGCGCCGCGCGGGCAAACCACCGAGCGAGTGCCTTGATCTCAACCAGGTCACCCTTGTTCCCGGTGGCTCCAACGTGCCATACATGCTGTACCTCGCACGCGGACGCGACCAGAACAAGCCTGCCTGCGCGGTTCTCCTGGACAGCGACTCGGCTGGCGAGAACGCGCGGAAACAGATCCGCAGAGGCGGCGCGAAGGGCAGGCCAACCGTCGCCGACGACCTCATTGTCATGGTCGGCGAATGGGCAACGGAAGTGAATGCGAAGGCCGAAGCTGGTGTCACGATCGAGGAACCCGAAGACCTGGTCCCTCTGACGCTTGCCGGCATCGCCGCACGCCGCTACGCCTCTAGCCTTCTGGGATTGAGCGGAGCAGATACAGCAAAGCTCACCGACAAGGCCATCAAGGCCGGCATCGACGCCGACAACACGTCGATGTGGGATGCAGTCGAGGCCGCATTCGAGAGGGCGTTCAAGACCGATATCGGCAAGGCAGGTTTCGCCAAGGAACTCCTCGCCTACCTGCAGGAGCACGAGGAGGACAATACGCTTTCTGACGATGTCGCAACCCTCGACACGAACTTCGCCTCCCTTTTCAAGAAGCTCAACGAGACCCTCCAATTGGCACGCGAGCGAGAGTCCGACAGCCGACGAGACCAGCGCGTTGAACGGATTATCGAGGAGTTCGCAAACGACCACCCCACTGGGTGCGTGCGAGACAAAGCCTCCATCATGCTACGCCGCGTTGACGCAGCGGCCGACGACACCATCGCGGGTGACACCATCCGAGCAGGGACAGCTGTCCTGCGACGCGACTTCAATCTAGGCACAGACCCTCTCAACCGAGTGCCTGACTACCAGTCTTTCCTGCAGCGCCTCAGGCACATCCCGGTCCTCGTGCGTCTGCGAGACCAAGGTCAGCTCAGCACGGAGGAGCTTAAGGGATCTGCTCCGGCCGCATGTCGGTGAGCGTGACCACCAGTTGGGTGGCGAGTACGAAGGGATGCCGGGCGGGTTCGTCGTACCTGACGAACATGTTGTGGCCGGTGCGGCGAGCGACCTTGTTCGTGTCGGGCTCGAAGACCTCGGCCAGTACGCCCGCGGGTTCGGCGGACGTGGCGGTGTAGACCGCCCAGGATTTGTGCAGTTGCGGGCAGGAGGCGAGCGACTCGGGGATGCACGCGGGGCAGGTGGGCGGGGCGTTGGTGAGCCCGCCGTTCTGGCTGGTCGCCCGGAACCCGGTCTTGGTGATCACCCACCAGATCCGCCCGGTCTCCAGGTCCCTTCCCGATGTCCCGCATACCTGGCACAGCAACGCCTCCATGCACAGCCACTGCCTGCGGACGTTCAGCATCCGCCACATCGGTTCGCCGCCTCGGTCCACGCCGATGCGGGCGCGTAGCATCCCGTCCACCCAGTCCGCCGGTCGCGGGTCGATGTAGGTGAGGCGCCGGGTGTGACCCTGCTCGGTGAACACCAGTGGGTGCGCGACAGCCTCCTCCGACCATGCGATCACGTACGGGACGCGCAGCACCGGCCGCGGGCCGCCGCGCTGCGGCGGCCGGCCGGGGTCCGCCTGGCAAGCGGGACGGCCCCCGGGCCTGTTCATGGGGCCACGTCGATCGATGGCGGGCCGTCCTGCAAGACGATCACGCCGGTCGTCTTGTCGCGGTAGGCGTGCATCAGGACAGGCCCGTAGCGGTAGCAGGGGTAGGGGTAGGCGAATACGTCCAGCCAGGCCTGGCGGATGGTCCCCTCGCCCTTGTTCGGCATGGTGTTCAGCGCGGCCAGCAGTGCCCGGCGTGCGCGCCCGGGGATGTTGGTCACGCCGCGCACTGTGCGCCCGTTCAGGTCGTCAGCGGACCACGTCCACAGCTCCTGCGGCTGATGGTCGTCATCGCGTCGAGGTCCGGTCATCACGCCGCCTCCTGCCGGTGCGTCTGGTGCCGGGGCAGCCCGATGTCGGGGCGACGGCCGGGCGGGGTGCTCGCGCACGCGGGCAGTTGTGGCCTGACGGCCGGGCGCACCCTCGCCGAAGGGCGCAACGCGGGCGGTGCCGGGAACGAACCGCTCAGCGCGAGGCGGCGGCGCGCGTCGAGACGGGCGCGCACCTGGGCGTTGGTGGGGTGCTCCCACTGGTGGTGGCGGCGGTGCGGCAGGCTGCCGGCGTCGTGCGCGTAGGGAGGGTGGCCGCACCAACGGCACCCCAACGGCCGGGGCGGATGGTCGGCGTGCCAACGGATTCGAATGGTTCTAGGCTTCTGCACGGGTCGGACCTCCAGTGTCCGGTCAAGGGATCCGTACGGCGTGGCATCGCCTGCGGATCCCGCTTTTTTCGCCGGGCTTCTCAGTCTCCGGAGAGTCCGCCGGTAGATAGAGCCCCAGAACAGTTAGCACCGCCCGACGTCCTGACCTGCGCGTAAGCGTTAGGTGAATCCTGTCGGTTAGCTGCGATGCGGCGAATACGGCGCGTACACTGCGAGTAGCTGACGTCTCATCACTCTCTCGAGATTGAACGAGTTATGGACAAATCCGCTGAACCCGGTCGTCGGCAACGCGCCTACCGCTCGCAGCGGCTTCGGGCTCGAGGGCTAGCGTGGGAGCAGATCGCATCCGTCTGGGAAACCGACTTCCCGGAGATCGGCCCGCGCGTGGCGCTACGTTGGGCGCACAACCTCAGCCATCAGGAGGTGGCTGACCGGTGGAACACAGCCGACGCCGGCGAGTCCACGATGGTGAAAGCGCGGATCTACCAGTTCGAGCACTGGCCCGTGAAAGGGCGTCGGCCGAGCGTCGCAGCATTGCACGCTCTCGCCCGGATCTACCAGGTCACGGCACGACGTCTTCTTACCGATGCGGAGTATGCGCTCTACAACACCGGCGACCGGGCAGAGATCGACCAGATCGACTACCGGCAGGCTGACTCAAATTTCAATGGCCGTTCCCATTCCTCCCCAGGTGCCGCGCCCGCATTTCCCGGGACGGCCGAAGTAGCGTTACCGACGCTTTCGCAGATACGTGATAGGCGGCCTTTGTCCGCCGGTGAGCAGTTGACCCTTTACGCACGGGAGTCGGATCTCATCTTGTCCGAGGCTGAAAGCAGCAATGTCGGTGGATCGACGATTGAACGTCTGAATCGTGACCTACGGCGCATCGCCGACAGCTATCTAAAGACCCCCACGGGGCCACTGCTGGCTGACCTGCGACGCCTCCGCGATGAGGCGCTACGGCTGCTGGAGGGACACCAGCCGCTGCGTCATCGCCGGGATCTGTATCTCATCGTCGGTTGGGCGATGACCTTCCTGGGATGGGTCTCGACTGACCTTGGCCGCCCAGACGCTGCCGAGAACCACGCCCAGGCTGCGCAGCACTTCGGCGTAGAGGCCGGGCACGAGGGTCTTCTCGCCTGGACATGCAAGACGAGGCAGGTCGCCGCCTACTGGGAAGATCGCAAGGCAGAAGCCCTCGCATGGGGCGAGCGTGGTCTCCGCTTCGCCACGCGGGCCGGTGGAGAGACCGAGGTGATGCTGGCGAGCACTCTCGCCCTGGACTACGCACGGCTCGGCCGGGTTCAGGACGCTCATGCCATGCTCCGCCACGCCCAGGGGGTCGCGCCTGGACGGACGAACCACCCCGGTGGGCCGCTGAGCTGCACCCCGGAGCGGGCACTCAGCTACTGGGCCGATGCCTACCTGGTGCTGAACGACCCGGCTCGTGCTCTGGAGATGGCCACCCGATCTGTGGAGATCTCCCAAGGTCGGCCCGAACGGACCCGGAACCTCGGGACAGAGCGGATGACCACCCTGCACATCGCCCGCGCACACATCGACGTTGGAGCCCTGGACGGCGCGGCTGAGGCACTGGCCCCAATCCTGCAGACCCCTGTGGAGCTTCGTGCGGCACCGCTGCTACTCCAACTGGGCGAGGTTGAGGGGCGTGTGCCGCTCCCGTTCCGCAGTGGCGGACAGGGAAAAATGATCAGGGAGGCCATCGGCGTGTTCCGCGCCGAGACCAGGCCGCACACGGAAGGGTGACCGTTGGCTGGAGACGACACCGAGACTCGTAATCACTGGTGGTGGCGGCCAGGCTGGTGCCCCGGCCGGAGCTTCTACACCTGGCACTTCCTCATGGACCGACAGCCCGAGCTGCACGATTTCGTAGAAAGACTGCGTCCCGAGCTGGACAAGTTCCCCGTGCTGGATCCGATCCCTGTCCAGTGGCTGCACATGACGACTCAGGGCGTTGGTTTCATCGACGAGACCACCGAGGAGAACCTGGCGGCCATCGGCGCGCAGGTGGCCGGGCGCATGGCCGGCCGCGGGCCGCTTCAGGTGCAGCTCGGTCCGCTCGTTGCCGACGCCGAGGGCATTCACCTCCCGGTCAGGCCGACCGAGGCCGTGGGTGAAATCCGACGCGTCATTCGAGGTGCCATCGGCGAGGTATGGGGAGACGAGCGGGTACCCGAGGCGGCCGACGGTTTCCATCCGCATGTCAGCCTTGCCTACGCCAATACCAGCGGTGCGCCACTTGCTCCTATCCGGGAGGTGCTCAACCGCTATGCCGATGTGCTATCTGTCACTCTGATGCACGTTGCCCTGATCGACTTGAACCGGGATGAGGGCATGTATCGCTGGCGGACCGTTCTGACGCCGTCGCTGGGTCGGGGCCTGGGCGACTGAACGCTTGTGCCTGAGTGACCCCCTCGCCTGGGTGGAAGGCCCCGAAACAGGGGACGCCCCGCCGATCGAGTGACCCGCGGGGGCATTAACCGCCCCGGGCCTACCAATCATGGAAGGGAGCCCCGATGCCCGAGACCGCCATCCCAGACATCGCCCTCAACGACGGAACCACGATCCCGCAGCTCGGCTTCGGCGTGTTCCGGGTGCCCGACCACGAAGCCACCTCCGCCGTGGCCGCGGCCCTCGACGCCGGGTACCGGGCTATCGACACCGCCGCCTACTACCGTAACGAACCCGGCACCGGCGCGGCGATCGCCGCGTCCGGAATCCCGCGCGAGCAGCTTCATATAACCACCAAGGTCTGGCACACCGACCTGGGCTACGACGCCACCCTTGCCGCCCTGGACAAGAGCCTCGCCAACGTCAAGCTCGACTACCTCGACCTGTACTTGATCCACTGGCCGGTGCCGTCCCGTGGTCTGTTCATCGAGACCTGGCAGGCGCTGGAGAGAATCAAAAGCGACGGCCTGGCCCGCTCCATCGGCGTCTCCAACTTCACCCCCGCCACGTTGGAGCGAATTCTCACGGAAACGGACACGGTGCCAGCCGTCAACCAGGTCGAGCTGCATCCACGACTGCCTCAAGCCCAAGTTCGCGAGTTCGACGCACGTCACGGCATTGCCACCCAGGCATGGAGCCCCCTCGGGCACGGCCAGCTTGTCTCTGACCCGACCGTCGCCGCCGTCGCCAAACGCCACGAGAAGACCACGGCACAGATCCTGCTGCGCTGGAACATCGAACTGGGCAACATCGTGATCTCGAAATCCGTCACACCGGAACGTATCCGATCGAACATGGACGTGTTCGACTTCCAGCTGACCAACGACGACCACCGCGACCTGGCGACACTCGACACCGGAACCCGCACCGGCCCGGACCCCGACGTCTACGGGGCCTGAAGCGCAAAGCCATCCGCTCCGAACGCGGTCACTTCGCCGCCGCCGACTGTCGCCATGCATCCGCCGAGAACGGCTGCCGCGACGACGCTCGCGCTAATGCTCGTCCCGGGAGAGTCCGTCGTCTACGGAGCCGATCGGCAGGCAGAGGATCGACTGGCGGCTGAGTTCACCGTCCTGGCGAGGAAAGAGGTAGGCAGAACCGACCCGGCTCTCCTGACCGAGGAGATCGAAGGGCCATGCCTCCTCCTGCTCGGCGGGCGTACCTGGCGGGTCGTCATAGCCCTTCAAAGCCCCCTGGCCGCCTGTGCGCTACTCCTCGGCCTAGTTCGGCGGCGTGGGGAGCTCGTGCGGGAACAGTGACGGTGCGAGGTCCTCGTTCCGGACGCTCCAGAGATCCTTCAGGCTGCTCTCGGGGTTGGTCGCCGCCAGCTGCGCGCCGAACGCCACGGCCCGCATGATACCGATCATCGCCTCGGCGGGGATGACGGTGGGGTCCGCCAGCAGCAGGACGCTGGTGCGGCCGGCCTGGACCGACACCCGCACGCGGAACGGCTGGCCGTACTGCTGCGCGAGGGGTGTCCACAGCAGCTCCGCCGGAGCCTGGTCGGCCGGGTCCGAGGGGTGGCGGTCGAGCTGGACGTAGTTGATCCAGCTCCGGAACAGGTGGTTGACCCAGCAGTCATGGGCCGGGCTCTTGCCGTCCCTGGCCGCGACTTCGGCGGCGATGGCCGCCACGCGGTCGAAGTCGTAGCAGGAGTACCGGTACGACCGGGCGCCCGCCCAGTGCAGGCGCTTGACGTGCTCGGCCAGCGAGGATCCTTGGTCGACGGTGGCGACGACCGGGATCAGCTGGTTCATCGTGCTGACGATGTCCTGGTGTTCCGGGGCGAACCGGTTCGAGGCCATCAGGCTCAGCGTGACCCGGTCGGTGCCGGTGTACCGCGCGAGGCCCGCGGCGATCAGGGCCGTCACCACCGACGGCGCGGTGACCCCGAGCCGCCTGGCGGCCTCGGCGGCCAGCCCGCCCAGCCGGCGCGAGTGCAGCGTCAGCTCCAGGCGGTTGCGCTTCACGCCCGCGGGCAACGTCGGGAGCTCGTCCATCAGGCCCTCGGCCAGGACGCGCCGCCAGTAACGCTCGGAGCTCTCCTGCCGCTCGCGCCACACCCCGCCGCTCCGCTGCCGCCGCGCCAGCTCGCGCGGCGCGGGTCCCATGCGCGCGGTTGCACGCGGGTCGGCGACCAGGGCCCGGAACTGGTCCTGGAGGTGGTGGATCGACCACACGTCGAGGATCAGGTGGGAGAACGACAGCGCGAGGAAGACCGGGGCGCCGTCGGTGGTGACGAGCACTCCCCGCCATCCCAGGGCGTCGGTCATCGGGAACCCGATGGCGGACAGCTCGTCCTTGGTGCGTTCGGGAACCTCGCGGTCGGCGACCACGCGGTCGACGCGCTCGATCGGCAACGTGACGGCCGGGTGGATCCGCTGCACCGGCTGCCCATCCCGCACGTGGTAGGTGGTCCGCAGCGGTTCGTGCCTGTCGACCAGCAGCCGCAGCGCGGTCGTCACCCGGTCGAGCGGGAGGCCCCGCAGGTCCCATGCCGTGGGGAGGTTGGCATCGCGCATCCAGTCGTCTGGATACCTCTCTATCTCTCGCCAGCTGAAGAGCTGGCCGTAACTGAGGGGGGCGTCGACGGACATATCGTCTCCTCCGGAGCACTCGTCGGGGCACCTGCCGTGTCTCGCCGCCCCATCCACAGCACCACCGCGGCGGCGCCGGCCGATATTTCAAGAAGCGTTACGAACGTGACAAGGGTCGCCGCGTCGGGGCTGGTCAGGGGCTGCCCCCGAAGCGCCTGCCAGGCGGCCACGGCGACGACCCCCGCGTACGTGCCGGCGGCCAGCCGGATCAGCCGTACCCGCACCCGCTCGGGGCGCAGCCACGCCGTGCGGAGCGCCAGCACTCCGAGCGCCACGGCCACCAGCGGCATCGCCTGGAGCGCGTGGATCCCGAGGAAGTGCGCCACCCTCAGGTCGCCCCCGGACGTGCTCCAGCCGACGACGGGCAGGCCCGGCCCTCCGTCGGGCACTCCCACACTGTGGGCGCCGGCGATGCCGTCCACGACGCCCGTCCGCAGGGAGTCGAGCGCCGGGGTGGACGTCGTCATGGAGAGGCCGAGCGCCATGCCGGCCAGCGACACGACCATGCCGAGCCTGATCGCCGACGCCACCGCGAGATCGGGGCGTTCCCGCCGCAAGTGGGACAGCATCCAGGCGAGCGTCACCGCGTACAGCGCGACGGAGACCGCGAACTTGAACGGCTTCATCCAGATCGGCTCGCCGGTGAGCATCCGGTCGTCCACGAGCAGCCCGGCGAGCGCGACGGCGCCGACCACGACCGAGGCGGCGACCGCCGCCAGCAATGGCCTGTGCGCTCGTATTCCGGATCGCGGGCGAGGCTTGAGAACGCTCATTCGAGGCCCCTCTCCTGAAGAGGCGGCTCTGCCGTCCATTACGGATCGCGCCGGCCACAGTACGAATATCCGGTGTTCATCCGAGGTCGAGGAAATGGGACGCGAGGGCCGTTCGTTTGAGGGAACGCGCCGGTGCCGCGTGGCGGGAATGGTCGCGACGGCCACCGGACCCGAACCCCTACGGCTCTCTCTGAAGCCCAGCATCTTGACCGTGAACGCCCACGTCAAGTGCGGATACCACGCGGGAGCGATGGCAGCTTGCTACTGGCAACAATGTGCCAACATGCGACCGTGGCCCAGGCCGGAGCGGTGCCATTAAGGTCGCAGTAACTAATCAATAGTCGCAAATTCACACTACTGTCCATCATTCCTGCGCGGTGTCTTTATGGAAACCGGCGGTGTCATGTTGGTGATGCCCGAGGCTTGAGGTGGCACGTTGATGGTTGGTGAGTCGATTCAGCTGACCGGCGCGACGGCCGACGATTCCGGCCGGCCGGACACCCGTCCTGATTTTTCGGCCGCGGAGCCGGTCGCCGTCGTCGGCATGGCCTGCCGGCTGCCCGGGGCGGACGATCCCGAGCGGTTCTGGCGGCTACTGCGCGACGGCGTGGACGCGGTGACGGCGGTGCCGGAAGGCCGGTGGCCGCACACCACAGCCATCGAGTACCCCCGCGGCGGCTTCATCGCGGACGTGGACCGCTTCGACGCCGGGTTCTTCGGGATCTCGCCGAACGAGGCCACGGCCATGGACCCCCAGCAGCGGCTCACGCTGGAGCTGGCGTGGGAGGCGCTGGAGAACGCGCGGATGGTGCCGGGCACGCTGCGCGGGACCGCCGCCGGCGTCTTCCTCGGAGCGATCTCCAACGACTACGCCGCGCTGCAGGACCGGCTCGGCGCCGGCGGGCTCGGCCGGCACACCTACACCGGCGCCAACCGTGCGATGATCGCCAACCGGGTGTCCTACTTCCTCGGGCTGAACGGCCCGAGCCTGACCCTCGACACCGGCCAGTCGTCGTCGCTGGTGGCCGTGCAGATGGCCTGCGAGAGCCTGCGCCGCGGTGAGACCCGGCTCGCGCTCGCCGGCGGCGTCAACCTCAACCTGCTGGCGGAGACCACCGCCGCCATCGGCAGCTTCGGCGCCCTGTCACCGGACGGCCGCTGCTACGTCTTCGACAGCCGCGCCAACGGCTACGTGCGCGGCGAGGGCGGCGCGCTCGTCGTGCTCAAGCCGCTGCCGGCGGCGCTCGCCGACGGGGACGCCGTCCACTGCGTGATCCTCGGCGGCGCGGTCAACAACGACGGCGGCGGCGACGGGCTGACGGTGCCGAGCGGGCGAGCCCAGCGGGAGGTCATCACGCTGGCCCGGGCGCACGCCGGGGTCGGGGCCGCCGACGTCCAGTACGTGGAGCTGCACGGCACCGGCACCAAGGTCGGGGACCCCGTCGAGGCGTCCGCGCTGGGCGCGGCGGGCGGCGCCGAGGAGTCCGCGCCGGCCGCCGGCGGCGACGTCCGGCCGGACACCGGCCCGTTGCTGGTCGGCTCGGTGAAGACCAACATCGGCCACCTAGAAGGCGCCGCGGGCATCGCCGGGCTCCTCAAGGTGGCGCTGAGCCTCAGGCACCGCGAGCTGCCGCCGAGCCTGAACTTCGAGACCCCGAACCCCGAGATCCCGCTGGACGAGCTCGGCCTTCAGGTCGTGCGCTCCGCCCGCCCCTGGCCCTCGGCCGGGCGGCCCCTGGTCGCGGGCGTCAGCTCCTTCGGAATGGGCGGCACCAACTGCCACCTGATCCTGGCCGAAGCACCCCCCGCCGAACCTGCCGCATCCCCCGGCGAACAGTCCGCGAACCCTGACGACCCCGCCGTTCGGACCGATGAACCCGCCGCACCGGCCGCGCCTGCGAGTGAGGACATGCCGTGGGTGCTGTCCGCGCGTTCCGCCGCCGCGTTGCGGGGCCAGGCTCGGCGGCTGCACACCCGCGTCAGCGAGGACCCGTCGCTCGGGACCGCCGACGTGGCGCTGGCCCTGGTCCGCAGCCGGACCGGGTTCGAGCACCGGGCGGTGGTCCTCGGCGCGGACCGCGACGCCCGGCTCGCCGGCCTGGAAGCGCTCGCCGCCGGTCTGCCCGGCGCATCCGTGGTCACCGGTTCCGTGACCGCCGGCCGCGGCGCGTTCGTCTTCCCCGGACAGGGGTCGCAGTGGCCGGCGATGGCACGTGAACTCCTCACCGGCTCGCCCGCCTTCGCCGAGCGGATCGCGGAGTGCGCGGAAGCCCTCGAACCGTTCACCGACTACTCGCTGCTCGACGTCTTGCGGGGACCGCACGGCGCCCCCGGCCTCGCCCGCGACGGCGGGCCCGCCGCGGGCGGAGGAGCGGCGACGCTCGACCGCGTCGACGTGGTCCAACCGGCGCTGTGGGCGGTAATGGTCTCGCTCGCCGGGCTCTGGCGGGCCCACGGCGTCGAACCTCACATGGTCGTCGGGCACTCCCAGGGGGAGATCGCGGCGGCGACCGTCGCGGGCGCGCTGTCCCTCGCGGACGCGGCCAGGGTCGTGGCGCTGCGCAGCCGCGCCATCGCCGGCATCACCGGCCGGGGCGGCATGATGTCGATCGCGGCCCCGCTTGACGTCGTCGAGCAGGCGGTACGCCCGCTGGACGCGCACGTGGCCGTGGCCGCCTACAACGGGCCTCGCTCCGTGGTCGTCTCCGGGACGCGGGAGGCGCTCCCCGAGCTCGGACGGCAGCTCTCGGCCGCCGGGTACCGCACGAAGCTCCTCCCGGTCGACTACGCCTCGCACTCCCCCGAGGTCGAGGGGATCCGCGACGAGGTGCTCAGGGCACTGGCCCCCATCCGGCCGGTCAGCACGGACACGGTGTTCATCTCCACGCTGACCGGCGAGCCGATGGACACCGCCGGGCTCGACGCCGGCTACTGGTACCGGAGCCTGCGGCAGCCGGTGCTGTTCGCCCAGGCCACCCGGCGGGCGCTCGACGAGCGCTGCGGCCTGTTCGTCGAGTGCAGCCCGCACCCGGTGCTCACGGCCGGGGTCGAGGAGACGATCGAGGAGGCCGGGCGGGACGCGGCGGTCGTCGGCACGCTGCGCCGCGGCGACGGCGGGCCGGACCGGTTCCGGCGGGCGCTGGCCGAGGCGTACACCCGCGGAGCCGGCGTCGACTGGGCCGGCCCGGGTGACTCCGGCCAGGGTGATTCCGGTACGCGTGATTCCGGTGGGGGCGACGTGCCGGGCGCACGGCTGGTCGACCTGCCCACCTACGCGTTCCAGCGCCGGCGGTACTGGCCGGAGACCGACGTGCGGCACCCCGTCCAGACCGGTCACGAGCCGTCCGCACCCGCGATGCCCACCGGCCCGGAGATGCTGACCGGCCCGGCAAAGTCCACCGGCCCGGCAAAGTCCACCGGCCCGGCAAAGTCCACCGGCCCGTGGAGCGAGGACGGGCTCTCGCGGCGCGCGGTGCGCGAGCTGGTGCTGACCGCCGCCGCCGGGCTGCTCGGACACGAGGACACCCGGGCCGTGGAGCCGGCCAGGACCTTCAAGGACCTCGGCTTCGAGTCGGCGACCTTGGAGGACCTTCGCAACCGGCTGCGGTCGGCGACCGGGCTGCGGCTGCCGACCGGCCTGCTGTACGACCAGCCGACCCCCGACCGGCTCATCGACCACCTGTACGGCCTGCTCCACGACGGGCCGTCCGAAGCGGCGGCCGAGGTGAGCGCGCGGGACGAGACCGACCCCATCGTGGTGGTCGCCATGGGCTGCCGCTATCCCGGAGGTGTCGCCTCGCCGGACGATCTTTGGCGGCTCGTCCGCACCGGCACCGACGCGATCACCGAGTTCCCCGAGAACCGCGGCTGGGACCTCGACGCGCTGTTCGCCCAGGGGCCTGAAAGATCCGGCACGAGCGACACCAGGCACGGCGGCTTCCTGCACGACGCCGACCAGTTCGACGCCGGGTTCTTCGGCATCAGCCCCCGCGAGGCGGCCGCCATGGACCCCCAGCAGCGGCTGCTCATGGAGATCTGCTGGGAGACCGTCGAGCGGGCGGGCCTGGACCCCGCCGAGCTGCGGGAGTCGGCCACGGGCGTGTTCGTGGGCGCCATGGCCTCCGACTACGGCCCCCGGCTGCACCAGTCCACGGGCACCGCCGACGGGCACCTGCTGACCGGCACCGCGCTCAGCGTCGCGTCCGGGCGGATCGCGTACGCCCTGGGCCTGCGGGGGCCCGCGATCACCGTGGACACCGCGTGCTCGTCCTCGCTGGTCGCGATCGTCCTCGCGGTGCAGGCGCTGCGGCGCGGGGAGTGCTCGCTGGCGCTGGCAGGCGGCGCGACGGTGATGTCCAGCCCCGGGATGTTCGTCGAGTTCAGCCGCCAGGGCGGTCTGGCCCCCGACGGCCGCTGCAAGGCCTTCTCCGCCGCCGCGGACGGCACGGGCTGGGGCGAGGGCGCGGGAATGCTGCTGCTGGAGCGCTCGTCCGACGCGCGCCGCCGGGGGCACCCCGTACTCGCCGTGATCCGGGGCGGCGCGGTCAACCAGGACGGGGCCAGCAACGGCCTGACCGCCCCGAGCGGCCAGGCCCAGCGGGACGTGATCAGGCAGGCGCTGGCCGACGCCCGCCTCACCGCCGGCGACGTCGACGTGGTGGAGGCGCACGGCACCGGCACCAGGCTCGGGGACCCCATCGAGGCCGAGTCGATCATCGCCGCGTACGGCGAGGACCGTGACGCGGAGCGCCCGGTCTGGCTCGGCTCGCTCAAGTCGAACATCGGCCACACCCAGGCGGCGGCCGGCGTCGGCGGCGTGATCAAGATGATCAAGGCGCTTGAGCACCGGACGTTGCCGCCGACCCTGCATGTGGAGGAGCCGACGCCGCACGTCGACTGGAGCGGCGGCTCGGTGCGGCTGCTCACCGAACCGGTCGAGCTGCCGGACGACCGTCCGGTACGGGCGGCCGTCTCCGGGTTCGGCATCAGTGGCACGAACGCACATGTGATCTTGGAGGGACCGCCGGAGGCCGTCCCGGTCCCGGTGGAGCCGCAAGGCCCGCTGGTCTGGGTGGTGTCGGCGAAGTCCGAGGCGTCGCTGCGCGCTCAGGCGGGCCGCCTGCGGACGTACGCGGCGGACGCCGAGCCCGGTGACCTGGTGGCCGCCGGGCGGGTGCTGTCGCGGCGGCCGGGGTTCGCCCACCGCGCCGTGGTGGTCGCGGAGGGCCGGGACGAGCTGGTCGCAGGCCTGGCGGCGCTGGCGGACGGCGCGCCGCACGCGACCGTGGTACGCGGGGTGGCGGGCGCCGACGTGCGCCCGGTGTTCGTGTTCCCCGGGCAGGGGTCGCAGTGGGCCGGGATGGCCGTCGACCTGCTGGACTCCAGCGAGGTGTTCCGCACCCACCTGCGGCGGTGCGAGCGGGCGCTGGAGCCGTACACCGGCTGGTCGGTGGAGGGGGTGCTGCGCGGCGAGCAGGGCGCGCCGCCCCTGGAAGGCTCCGACGTGATCCAGCCGGTCCTGTTCGCGGTCATGGCGTCGCTCGCGGAGCTGTGGCGGTCGCTCGGGGTCGACCCCTCCGCCGTGATCGGGCACTCCCAGGGAGAGATCACCGCCGCGTGCGTCGCGGGGGCGCTCGGGCTGGAGGACGCGGCGAAGGTCGTGGCCCTGCGCGGCCAGGCGCTGATGAAGCTCGGGGACAGCGGTGGCATGCTCGCCGTGTCCCTGCCGGCCGCGCGGGCGCGGGAGCTGCTGGAGCCGTGGCCCGACCGGCTCTGGGTGGCCGTGCACAGCGGCCCGGCCAGCACGGTGGTGGCCGGTGACCTGGACGCGCTGGAGGAGTTCGCCGCCGCCTGCGGCGACACCGTGCAGACCCGGCGGGTGGCGATCGACTACGCGGCCCACACCCCGCACATCGAGGCGCTCCGCGAGGAACTGCTGGCCACGCTGGACGAGGTGACACCCAAGCCCACCGGCGTCGCCTTCTGCTCCTCGCTGGCCGGCGCGTTCATCGGCCACGCCGAGCTGAACACCGCGTACTGGTACAACAGCCTGCGCAACCCGGTGCGCTTCGAAGAGGGGATCCGTGCCTTCGCCGGGCACGGCACCCCGCTGTTCATCGAGACGAGCCCGCACCCCGTGCTCACCGGGCACATCCAGGACACCCTGGAGACCGCCGGCATGCCCGGAGGCGCCACCGGAACCCTGCGCAGGGGCGAGGGCCACTGGCGGCGGTTCCTGCTGGCGGCGGGCCAGGCGTACGTGCTCGGCGCCGACGTCAACTGGGCGAAGGCCCTCGGCCCGGGGCCGTACCGCCACGTCGACCTGCCCACCTACCCCTTCGAGCACCGCAGATACTGGATCGACGGCGCCGCCGCCACCGTGGACGTCGCCGCGAGGGGCATGGACGCCTCCCGGCACCCGCTGCTCGGCGCGGTGGTACCGCTGGCCGGGGACGACGGGTTCCTGCTCACCGGGCGGCTGTCGCGCGGCGCGATGCCGTGGCTCGCCGACCACGTGGTGGACGGCGAGGTGCTGCTGCCGGGCACCGCCTTCGTCGAGCTGGCCATGGAAGCGGCGACCACGGCCGGCTGCGACGAGATAGAGGACTTGACGCTCGAAGCGCCGCTGATCCTGCCCGAGGCCGGGGCCGTCCAGGTGCAGCTCACGGTCGGCGGCCCGGACGCGGACGGCCGGCGCGGCCTGACCGTGCACGCCCGCCACGCGGGCGACGCCGAGGCCACGTGGACCCGGCACGCCACCGGCACGCTCGCCACGGCTCCGGCCGCGCCCCCTGAGCGGCTCGCCGGCCGGCCGCCCGCGGACGGCGTCGCGGTCGACCTGGACGAGGTGTACGAGCGGCTCGCCGAGCGCGGTTACGAGTACGGCCCCGCGTTCCAGGGGCTCCGGGCGGCCTGGCGCGTGGACGGCGGCGCGTACGTCGAGGTGGCGTTGCCGGAGCACGTCCGCGGGGACGCCGGCCGGTTCACCTTCCATCCGGCGCTGCTGGACGCGGCGCTTCACCTGCTGGTGCTCGACTCGGCCGAGGCAGGGAAGGACGTGCCCTCGCTGCTGCTGCCGTTCTCCTGGAGCGGGGTGCGCGTGTCCGTCCTCGGCGCCGAGGCGTCGCGGGTGCGGATCTCGGACCTCGGCGACGACCGGGTGTCCCTGGCCCTCCACGACAGCGACGGAAACCGGGTCGCGGGTGTCGACGCGCTGACGCTGCGCCGGGTCCCGAGAGACGGCGGGGCCTCGCGCACCGCGCCGGACGCCGCCTCGTACACCGTCGACTGGATCGACCTCGCGGTGCCGGAGACCGACCTCGCCGACCGGCGATGGGCCGTGGTGGGGTACGACGCCTTCGCCGACGACATCGGGGCGGAGCTGCGCGGGGCCGGACTCAACGCCCCGCGCTACTACGACCTCGCCTCGCTCGCCGAGATGACCGCGGGCGAGGTCCCGGGCGTCGTCCTCGTTCCTTACCTGCCGGAGACCGACGCGGACGACGTGCCGTACTCGGTGCGCGACGGCATGTACCAGGCCCTCGACCTCGTGCAGGGCTGGGTCGGCGACGAGCGGTTCTCTGGCTGCCGCCTGGTGTTCGTGACCCGGGGCGTCTTCGACCCGGAGGGCGGCATGGTCCCGGCCGTGGTAGCCGGACCGGTGTGGGGGCTGGTGCGGTCGGCGCAGGCCGAGCATCCGGGACGGTTCGTGCTGCTGGACGCCGACGAGGGCTTCTCCGCCTGGGGGCTGGTCGCCTCGGCGGTGGCCTCGGGCGAGTCGCAGCTGGTGGCGCGGGACGGGAAGCTCCTGGTCCCCCGCCTGGCCCGCCGGACGGCCGAGACGCCGGCCGGGTCCTCGGACGTGGGCTCGGGAACCGTGCTGGTGACCGGTGGCACGGGCGGGCTGGGAAGCCTGGTCGCCCAGCGGCTGGTGGAGCGGCACGGCGCCAGGAACCTGCTGCTGGTGTCGCGGCGCGGGCCGGACGCGCCCGGTGCCGGTGAGCTGGTGTCCCGGCTGGAAGGACTCGGGGCGCGGGTCACGGTGGCGGCGTGCGACGTGTCGGACCGCGACGCGCTGGAGGCACTGCTGGAGTCGATCCCCGCGCAGGGGCCGCTGACCGGTGTGGTGCACACGGCGGGCGTCCTGGACGACGCCACCGTGGAGGGGCTTTCCGCGCAGCGGCTCGACTCGGTGTTCGCGCCCAAGGTGGACGCGGCCTGGTACCTGCACGAGCTGACGCGGGAGCTCCCGCTGTCGTGGTTCGTGGTGTTCTCCTCGGTCGCCGGCGTGGTCGGGAACCCGGGCCAGGGCAACTACGCCGCGGCCAACGTGTTCCTGGACGTCCTCGCGGCGCACCGTCGCGGGCTCGGCCTGCCGGCGGTGTCGGTGGCGTGGGGCCTGTGGGACACCGTCGACGCCGGGATGTCGGGGCAGATGTCGGCGGCGGACACGGCCCGCCTCGCCCACGCGGGCATCGCGCCGCTGACCGTCGAGCAGGGCCTTGAGCTGTTCGACTCCGCGCTCGCCTCGCCCGGCCCGCTGGTCGTCGCCGCCAAGTGGGACAACACCGCCCTGCGTGCCCGCGCCGAGAGGGGTGAGCTGCCGTCGGTGCTGCGAGGCCTGGTACGCGCCCTGCGCCGCGCGGCCACCGCCACCGCGGCCGGGGCGGCGTCCACCGCCGCCGGATCGGCGGGCCTGGTCGAGCGCCTGGCCGCGATGGCCGAGGCGGAGGCGCGCGGTCACCTGGCCGACCTGGTGCGCTCCCACGTGGCCGCCGTCCTCGCCCACGGCAGCATAGAGAACGTCGGGGTGGACCGGGCGTTCAACGAGCTGGGGTTCGACTCGCTGACCGGGGTGGAGCTGCGCAACCGGCTCAACGGCGACACCGGACTGCGGCTGCCCGCGACGCTGGTGTTCGACCATCCGAACGTCACCGCCCTGACCGACTACCTCTTCCGCACCCTGGCGCCCGCGGCCCCCTCACCTGAGGACACCCTGCGCGGGGCCGTGGAACGGGTCGAGTCCATGCTGTCGGGCGCCAGCGAGGACGCGGAGGCCATTCGCGGCAAGCTCGTCGCCATCGCGCAGAGCGCCGTCACGAGGTTCGGCGCCGGTCTGATCACCAGGTTCGCCGCCGGCACGAGTGGCACGAGCGGCGCCGAGGACGTGGTGGAGAAGATCGATTCCGCTTCCGATGAGGAGATCTTCGCGCTCATCGACGACCGAACTATGACGTCTCCCCTGAGATCCTCCCTGGAAAGGCCCGATCATGGCCAATGAGGAAAAGCTGCGCGACTACCTCAAGCGTGTGACCGTCGAACTCGCGGAGACCCGTCAGCGGCTGGCCGGCGTCGAGGATCGGCGTCATGAGCCGATCGCCATCATCGGGATGGCGTGTCGCTATCCGGGTGGTGTGGCCAGTCCCGAGGATCTGTGGGATCTGGTCGTCTCGGGTGGGGACGCGATCGGTGGTTTCCCTGTCGATCGCGGCTGGGACGAGGGGTTGTACGACCCCGACCCCGAGGCGCTGGGCAAGTCGTACACGCGGCATGGCGGGTTTCTCTACGACGCGGGCGACTTCGACGCCGGCTTCTTCGGGATGAGCCCGCGTGGTGCCCTGGCGACCGATCCGCAGCACCGGCTGATGTTGCAGGCGGCCTGGGAGGCGTTCGAGCGGGCCGGTATCGACCCGGCGACCCTGCGCGGCAGCCGTACCGGCGTCTACGTGGGCAACATGTACAACGACTACTCGCTGCGCTTCACCAACGGCTCCGTACCCGAGGCGGTCGAGGGCATCCTCATGGTCTCCAGCGCGGCCAGCGTCCTGCCCGGGCGGGTCTCGTACACCTTCGGGCTGGAAGGCCCGTCGATCGCGGTCGACACGGCGTGCTCGTCGTCGCTGGTGGCGATGCACCTGGCGGTGCAGGGCCTGCGGCGCGGGGAGTGCTCGCTGGCGCTGGCCGGCGGCGTGACGGTGATGGCGACCCCCGACTCGTTCGTGGAGTTCTCGCGGCAGCGTGCGCTGGCCCCGGACGGGCGGTGCAAGTCGTTCTCCTCCACGGCGGACGGCGCGGCGTGGGCCGAGGGCGTGGGCGTGCTGGCGCTGGAGCGGCTGTCGGACGCCCAGCGCAACGGGCGGCGGATCCTCGGAGTGATCCGGGGGTCGGCGGTCAACCAGGACGGCGCGAGCAACGGGCTGACCGCGCCGAACGGCCCGGCCCAGGAGCGTGTGGTGGAGCAGGCGCTGGCCGACGCCCGCCTGGACACCAGGGACGTGGACGCCGTCGAGGCGCACGGCACCGGCACCAGGCTGGGAGACCCGATCGAGGCCCAGGCCCTCATGGCCACCTACGGGCGCAACCGCCGCGCCGAGCGTCCTCTGTGGCTGGGCTCGGTGAAGTCGAACATCGGCCACACCCAGGCCGCCGCCGGCGTCGCCGGTGTGATCAAGATGGTGATGGCGATGCGGCACGGGGTGCTGCCGCGGACGCTGCACGTCGACGAGAGCGAGCCGCACATCGACTGGTCGGCGGGCGGGGTCGGGCTCCTGACCGAGGCCAGGGAGTGGTCGCGTGACGGCCACCCGCGCCGGTCCGGGGTGTCCTCGTTCGGCATCGGCGGCACGAACGCCCACGTCATCCTGGAGGAGGCCCAGGAACAGCCGAGCACTCCCGCCGCCCCGCCCCTCGTGACCGCCGGCCCCGGCGCGGCACCGCTGGCCTGGGTGCTCAGCGCTCACAGCGCCCCGTCGCTGCGTGCGCAGGCCGCCCGGCTGCACGACTTCGTCACCGCCGACGCGACCCTGCGCCCGGCCGACGTGGCGCACTCCCTGGCCTCCGGCCGGTCGCTGTTCGAGCACCGTGCCGTCGTCCTCGGCCACGACAGGGACGCCCTGATCGCCGGCCTCGCCGACCACCTGCGGGACAAGCCGGTGGCCGAGGTGGTCAAGGGCTTCGCCCAGGAGAAGCCCAGGCTGGCGTACCTGTTCACCGGCCAGGGCGGGCAGCGGCTCGGGATGGGGCGCGAGCTGTACGCCGTGGCGCCGGTGTTCGCCGAGGCCCTCGACGCGGTCTGCGCCGCGGTCGACGCCCACCTCGACCGCCCGCTGCGCGAGGTCATGTGGGCGGAGCCCGGCACGCCCGAGGCTGAGTGGCTGAACGAGACCCGCTACACCCAGCCGGCGCTGTTCGCCTACGAGGTGGCCGCCTTCCGGCTGCTGGAGGCGCTCGGCGTCACGCCCGACTTCGTGGCCGGGCATTCGGTGGGCGAGTTCGCCGCCGCGCACGTCGCGGGCATCTGGTCGCTGGCCGACGCCGCGCGGCTGGTCACCGCCCGCGCCCGCCTGATGCAGGCCCTCGACGAGCCCGGCGCGATGATCGCCATCGAGGCCGCGGAGGAGGAGGTCGCGCCCACCCTGGCAGGCCGGGAGCTCCTGGTGGGGATCGCAGCGGTCAACGGCCCCACCAGCGTGGTCGTCTCCGGTGCCGAAGAGGTGTGCCTCGCGGTGGCCGACGAATGGCGTGAGCTCGGCCGGCGAACCCGGCGGCTCCCGGTCAGCCACGCCTTCCACTCCCCGCTGATGGAGCCGATGCTCGCCGAGTTCGCCGCCGAGCTGGGGAGCGTGCGGTTCGGCGAGGCGCGGATCCCGTTCGCCACCAACGTCGGCGGCGACGCCACCTGGACGGCACCGGAGTACTGGATCGAGCAGGTCCGCCGGCCCGTGCTGTTCCACGCGACGATCGGGCGGCTGGAGTCCGAAGGGGTGAGCACCTACATCGAGGTCGGGCCGGACGCGGTCCTGTCCGGCATGGCGCACGACTGCGTCACCCAGCAGGACGCCTCGGTCGTCTCCCTCAACCGGCGGCAGCGGTCCGAGCCGGACGCGCTGGTCACCTGCCTCGCGCAGGCCTGCGTGGCGGGCGTGGCCGTCGACTGGCCCGCCCTGTCCGGCGGTGCGGACGTCGACCTTCCGACCTACGCGTTCGACCGCGAGCGCTTCTGGCTCAACTCGCCGGTACGCGCTTCCGGCGTCTCGTCGGCCGGGCTGCGCGGGCTCGGGCATCCGCTCCTGGGCGCGGTGGTCGACATCGCCGACGACGGCACGACGGTGTTCACCGGCCGCCTGTCGGTCACCGGCTCACCGTGGCTGGCCGACCACGTGATGCTCGGCGCGACCGTGCTGCCGGGCGCCGCGTTCGTCGACATCGTCCTGGAGGCCGGCGGCCAGCTCGGCTGCGACCTGGTCGAGGAGCTGATGTTCGAGGCGCCGCTGGTGCTGCCGGAGCAGGGCGCGCTGGCGTTGCAGGTCGTCGTCGAGCACGCGGACGACGCAGGCACCCGGCCGGTGCGGGTGCACTCCCGCCCCGCCGACGACCACGAGGCGCCGTGGACCCGCCACGTCTCCGGCGCCGTGACCGTGGACGGTGGTACGGCCGGTGCTTGTGACTGGGCGGGGGTGTGGCCGCCGGTGGGTGCGTCGGTGGTGGCGCTTGATGGTGGGTACGAGCGGTTGGCTGATCTTGGTTATGAGTATGGTCCGGTGTTTCAGGGGGTGCGGGGGGTTTGGCGGCGGGGTGGTGAGTTGTTCGCCGAGGTGTCGTTGGACGATGAGGTGGAGGTGGCGGGGTTCGGGTTGCATCCGGGGTTGCTGGATGCGGTGTTCCATCCGTTGCTGATCGCCGGTGGGGTTGATGGGCTGCGGTTGCCGTTCGAGTTCCGTGGTGTGCGGCTGTCCGCCGCCGGTGCCCGCGTGCTCCGGGTCCGGCTGGAATCCGTCGGCACCGACGGGTGCGCCATCGAGGCCGCCGACGTCTCCGGCCGGCCGGTCTTCTCGATGGAGTCCCTGCGGGTCCGTTCGGTTCCGCTCGAGTCGCTGGCCGGTACGGCCGGCGGCCAGGCGGTGGCCGTACCGCACGGGGTCGACTGGGTGGACGTCGCGGTCACCCCGGACGACGGCGGCTCCCGGTGGGTCTTCCTGGGTGAGCCGGTGGCGGGCCTGGACGGCTACCCGGATGTGGACGCGCTCGGTGTGGCGGTGGCGGCGGGTGAGCCGGTGCCCGGCTTCGTGGTGGCCTCGTGCGTGGCCGATCCGGTGGACGTGCCGGCCGGGGTGCGGGAGCTTTCCGGCCGGGTGCTGGGTTTGGTGCGCGGCTGGGTGGCCGATGAGCGGTTCGCGGGTTGCCGTCTGGTGGTGTTGACCCGTGGTGCGGCGGGTCCGGATGCGGGTGCCGATGTC
>NZ_JBFBIK010000027.1:0-73352 GCF_040685555.1 Sphaerisporangium sp. NPDC088356 | reverse complement strand
GGCGGAAGGAAAATCCTTCCGCCCCTGCGGCGTCTCTCATGAATCCGGACCGGCGAGCCCGGTGCCCGCTCCGCGCGTTCCGTGGCGGAGTTCAGCTCAGCGGGGCGCGCTCGCGCTTCAGCTCGCTGAACACCGGCACCGTGGAAAGCAGCCGCATGGCGTCGATGAGCCGGTCGGCCTCGTCGGCCGGGGGAACGCTCGCGACCACCGGGCCGAAGAAGCCTGGCCCGTCGTCGATCGCGGTCACCGGGCTGCCGCTCTCGGTGCCGACCCGGGACTGCCCGAGGTGGTGGCTCTCGCTGATCAGCATGTCGAACGCGGCGTCGTCCGCGGCCCGCAGCAGATCGGACGGCAGCCCCGCGTCCGCCAGTGCGGCGGCGAGCGTGTCCGGCGTGAGGTCATCGTCGAGGTCGTGCACGCGGTGCCCGATCGCGGTGTACAGCCGGTCGACGGCCGGCTGGCCGAACCGCTCCTCGGCGGCGGCGAGCACGCGCAGCGCCGCGAGCGACTTCTGATGCGCCGTGTGCAGCCTCTCGGGGATGTCCTTGCCCTCGTTGAGGATGGCCAGGCTCATGAACCGCCAGTTCACCGACTCGCCACGGCGCGTGGCGACGTCCCGGACCCATCGTGAGGTGCGCCAGGTGAAGGGGCAGATGGGGTCGAACCAGAGGGTGATGCTCACGGCGTCACATCCTGTCGTCGGCGTTCTGTGGATGTCGGCGACCACTGCCGCGGCCCGGCTCAGGCTCAGGCTCAGGCCGGCGAGGTACCGGGCCTCATCGTCCCACCCGCGTCCGCCCGTGTCTTATTCCAGAATGCCGCCGCCTGCGCCGCGGCGAGGCAGGCCACCGGGATCGCGGGCCTGTTCAGCGAGGCGCCCGCGGCCCACACGTACTCCGAGGCGGCGGGTCAGCCCGGCCGGCGCCAGCAGCAGGCCCACCGTCGAACTCCCACGCGAGCCATCATGAGTCGCCGGCGGTACGCCGTTCACTCGTGGTGACATGCATCGCGACGGGCCGCAGGACCAGGCCGTCGGTCCAGGTCACCGACTCGGGTGGGGCGGTCAGGCGGAGGGTGGGGCGCTGGATGAGCAGGGCCCTGAACGCCTCGGTCAGCTCGACCCTGGCGAGGCTGGCAGCCAGGCAGCGGTGCGGGCCGTAACCGAATGCCACATGGGGGTTCGGGGGGTGGCCGGTGAAGCGGTGGATGTCGAACCGGCCGGGCTCGGGAAACGCCCGCGGGTCGTGGTTGGCCGCGTTCAGGTTCGGCATGATGACCGTCCCCGCGCTCAGGCAGCCGCTGGGGATGTCGGTGTCCTTCGTCATCCGGCGCATGAAGGCGCTGGCGGGCGGCCCGTCATAGCGCAGGATCTCCTCGACGGCGGTGGCCGTCAGGTCCGGGTTCGCGACCAGCTCGGCCCACTGGTCGGGGTGCAGGAGCAACCGGAAGACACCACGGGCGATCATGGAGGCCGTCGTCTCGTGACCGGCCGTGATGAGGGAGAACACGGTGTTGACCAGCTCACCCTCTGACAGCCGGTCGTCCTCGTCCCTGGCCTGGACGAGCAGGTCGATGAGGTCCTCGCCTGGCTCGGCGCGATGCTGGGCGACCAGATCGGCGGCATAGGCCATGAAGTCCTGGTAGCCCTCGTAGCGTGCGCGCTCGTCGGCCGTGGAGGTGGTCAGGAACATGTCCGTCCACCGGACGAACTGCTCGTAGTGGTCCATCGGCACGCCGAGCATCTCGCAGATCACCCGGCCTGGTAGCTGCAGCGCGTACGCCTGGACCAAGTCGAAGTCCTCACCCTGGCCGTCGAGGAGCTCTTGGGCGATCTTCGCGATGCGGGGACGCCACGGTTCGATCTGACGCGGGGTGAAGGTGCCCTGCATGATCCGGCGGTAGCGGGTGTGCTCCGGCGGGTCCTGGTTGACCAGCGCGTCCGGATCGTCGTCGATGCCGATGCCGCTCACCAGCCTCGGCAACCCCGGCAACCGCAGGTTGCGGCTGGAGGTGGGCGAGGCCAGCAGGGCGCGGACGTCCTCGTACCTGACGGCCACCGGGACGCGGTCGCCGCTGGGCATGGCCGCCGGCTCCAGCGGCCCTGACTCCCGCCTGTGGGCGAACTCCGGTGGCGGCGTGGCAAGTGGTCCGGGAACGATGTCCGGCCAAGTCCCGTTCGGATCGAGCTCGGTGGTCATCGCAACCCCTTCCTACCCGGCGCGCCCAGGAGGCGGCCCACGCGGAACGTACGAAATGCCGCGCCGCCCGTCAACAGGCGAATCAGGTCTATTCGGGTTCGCCGTCATAACCCGCCTGGGAGCCGCCTACCTGTCCCAGCGGCTCGACCTGCTGGACCTCGGCCGCACCGTGGCGGAGAACCTTGTCGCCTTCGCGCCGGGGATGCCGGAGGCGCAGCGGATGAACCTGCTCGCCCGGTTCCTGTTCCGGGGCTCCCGCATCCATCTCCCGGTCGGGGTGCTGTCCGGCGGTGAGCGGCTGCGCGCCACCCTGGCCTGCGTCCTGTACGCCGAACCGGCGCCGCAGCTACTCCTGCTCGACGAGCCGACCAACAATCTCGATCTGGTCAGTGTCGCCCAGCTGGAAGGCGCCCTGCAGTCCTATGAGGGCGCCTTCGTGGTGGTCAGCCACGACGAGCGGTTCCTTGCCGAGATCGGAGTGGACCGCTGGCTGCGGCTGTCCGAGGGACGCCTGTTCGAAACGAGCGCCCCCGGTGAAGGCGGCTGATCCGATCAACCAGGCAGGTGGATGTCGCACTCGCGCCGATGACGAAGTCACCGCCCTTGACGGGGGTCGTCGCGGGCAGCGTCCGCCGATGACCGCCACCGCCGGCACGCAGACGACGATCAGGAGAACGGCCGGCACTGCGAGAGCATGGAGTTCCCGCGTAACCCGATCGGAGTGACCATGTACGTCCCCCAGCACTTCGCCGCGCCGGACCTCGACGCCGTCCACGAACTCCTGCATCGCTCCGGAGCCTCGGATCTGGTCACCTGGACCCCTCGCGGGATCATGGCGACCTTGCTCCCGTTGGTGTTCGACCCGTCCGCCGGGGAGCAAGGCGCCCTGCTAGGCCACCTGGCCAGGAACAACGAGCAATGGCGTCACGACTCGGACGTCGAGGCCCTGGTCATCGTGCGGGGACCCGACGCGTACGTCAGCCCTTCGTGGTACGCCACCAAGCGCGAGCACGGCCGTACCGTCCCGACCTGGAACTACGTCACCGCGCATGTGTACGGCAGGCTCGTCACGCACGATGACCCCGCCTGGACCGAGTCGCTGGTGCGGCGCCTCACCGACAAGCACGAGTCGGCCCGGTCGCGGCCGTGGTCGGTGGACGACGCGCCCGAAGCCTTCATCAAGGGACAGCTACGCGCGATCGTCGGCGTGGAGGTCGTCATCACGCGGATCGAGGCGAAGTGGAAGCTCAGCCAGAACCGTGGCCCCGCCGACATCGACGGCGTCGCCACGGGACTGCTCGCCGGAACCCAGCAGGACCACCTGGTCGCGGAGGCCATGCGGGACGCCGAGCGGCGAACCGCCGGCTGAGGACGGCCGTTCAGGCGCGCCACCTCGGTGAGGTCACTTTCCGCCGGCTCGGTCGAACTCGGCCCGCACGGCGAGGATGTCGTTCGCGTGCCCCCCGGATCCAGGCGAACAGGCTCGCCAGCGGCTCGCCGGTCCCCCGGCCGAGCGGGGTCAGCCCGTACGGCACCCGAGGCGGCGTGGAGGGCTCGACGGCGGAACCCAACGTCGTCCTATCTCTGGCGCGGCCGATTCGCGGAGTTTAAGCACCGACCTCCCTAACCTGAGTGCCGCCACTCGCGTACGACCCGTTCGACGTCGAAGGGCATCAGGTTGAGCGGGGGGCCGGAGAGCCCGGTTCTGATCGCCTCGCGGATCTTCGCGTTGATGTCCGCCACGATCTTCCGGACCTCGGGCTCCGACCCGGCACGCGAGGCCGCGTCGAGCGCGTCCTCGGCCTCCTTGCGCAGGGCGAGCGTCGGGGGCAGGTAGGACGCGTTCTCGCGGCGCAGCTTCTGCTTGACCCACCACATCTCGTCGAGGGGCTTGTCCCGGTCGGGGAGGGGCTTGCCTGCGCCCGGCAGGTTGTCGAACTCGCCCCGCTCCATCGCTTCACGGATCTGCCTGTCGACCCACGTCTCGAAGCTGACGCCGGGTGGCTTGCGATCTGTCATGGTTCGTTCTCCCTGAGGTGCCGTTCTCAGACGAGGACTTCGAAGTACCGGTATCCAGTCGCTTCGGGAGCGTTCGATGGTGCCGATGATAGTTACCGCCGGACGAGCCTCTGGAGCCGGGACTCGGGTTCGAGGAAACCAGCACAACCAGGAGCTGGTAGAGGTCAGCACAGCCACAGTCAGGGAAATACGGCGACGGCTCGGGAATGGTCACACCCTCGTGATCGGACATGACCCCCTCAGCGGCCTATTGAGCCGTACCTCTGCGTTTGCGGGAAGCCGCGAACCACGCGACGAGCCCGACTCCGCAGAAGACGGCCGGGAACAGCATCAGGGCGCCCACGGCCCACAGGCCGCTGTCATCGGACGTCGCGGCGTCGACGGTCCAGGACGCCCACATGACGCCCCCGATGGCGAGCGTGCCGATGACGGGATGCCCGCGCCACCCCGCGGTAACGGCGAGAACGGCGAGAACGATCACCAGCCCCGCCACCTGCCACGCCTGGTAGGGACCGCTGACACCGCCATCCGGCCCGACGTCCCGCTCCTGATCCCATCCGAGCCACGCGAGGTAGTTCACCAGAGTCGCCACCGCCAGCAGCAGGCCCGCCACGGCACCCTTCGCAAACCGATTTCCACGGGGACGTACGTCTACCATCGCCACTCCTTCTCTACCGACGCCGGGATAGTGGATCAGCGGTAGCGGAAGCCGTCGAGGAAACGGCGGAAGAGGCCGCCGGCGCGGGGCAAGGGCGGGCCCGGCGGCGGGGCGACCGGGCGTTGACGGGCGATGGGCTGGTCGTAGTCGGTTCGCGCGATGGCGTCGACGACCTGCTGCTCGTCGAAGTCCTCCGAGCCCTCGATCATGGGCACGAAGCCGACGAGCATGCCGTCGCGCATCACCTGGGCTTCGAGGCCCGCGGTGCCGTCGGTGTCCCACTCGGCCTCACGCCCGCCGGGCAGTGAGATCCGTATGCCGAACTGGTCGATGCCGACCCTCGCCAGGTGGCCGTCCATGCCACGCTCGCGCAACGCGTCGACGACCCGCCGTGCCCGGTTTTCTTCCACCTCTCCCAAGATAATGCGGCCGCGTCGGACCCGCTCACCTGGCGCGGGTTGACCGCGCCCGATGTCGAGGACGTTCTCACCCGCCATCGGTGGCCGCCGCACGCGTCCAGCGCCTGGCGTGACAGTCCCCTGGATTGCCCGAACGCATAGCAAATATAGCGATTTATCCGTTTTCGTCCTGACAGGGGAACGCGCCAAAATGTCCGTTAGCTTGGTAAAAGCATTTTGGAAGAAGACGGCGGCATCTCGGGTCGTACAAGCTTCGTTCGACCACGTCGGCGATCACCCGCCTTGGCCGGCACCGCTCCGAACGACGCTTCCGCCGTGTACGCCGATCACTGATCCGCCGCGAAGCGGAGAAGGAATCATGCCGCTGAAAAGGCGGGTCATCCCGTGGTTCTCTGCTCATGGAAAGGGACTTTCGATATGCCGCACGACGAAACGACCTTGCACGCAGCCGCGCGACCGGCGAGACGATTCAGCGCGAGGAGACTGAGGCGAGCCGTCTTCAGCACGGCCGTCGCCCTGGTGGTGGGTCTGATCACCACCACCGCCGGCGCCGGCGCGAGCGCCATGCCCTCCGAGCCCTCCGTAGGCCCCGCCAGGTTCGCCCCTGGCTTCACCCACGGCAAGGTGACCGTGGACGGCGGCACCCTCCACTACGTCAAGGGCGGGTCCGGCCCGGCCCTCGTGCTCCTGCACGGCTGGCCGTCCACCTGGCTGATGTGGCGCCAGGTGATGCCCGCGCTCGCCACCCAGCACACGGTGATCGCCTTCGACCTTCCGGGCCTCGGCGACTCCTCCATCCCCACCGGCGGCTTCGACAAGGTCACCACCGCGCAGCGGATCCGCGAGGCCGTCCACAAGCTGGGCTTCACGCAGGTGGAGCTGCTCGGCCACGACCTCGGCACCCTGATCGCCTACCCGTACGCACGCGACTACCCCAACGAGGTAACGCGGTTCGCCGTGATCGAGTCACCGCTCCCCGGCTTCGGCCTGGAAGACCTCTACGGGCTCAGCTGGCACTTCCGGTTCAACATGTCCCCGGCACCGATCCCCGAGACGATCATGGACAACGCCGACGTCAGCACCTACCTCGGCATGATGTACAACTTCAGCCACAACGGGCAGGGCATCGACCGCGAGGCCTACTACAAGGCCTACGCCAACCCGGCGAGGCGCCACGCGGGGTACGAGTACTACCGGGCGTTCGCCGCGGACGCCGTGAACAACCAGGCGCACGCCTCCAGCCGGCTGGGCATGCCGGTGCTGGCGATCGGCGGGCAGTACTCCTTCGGGACCGGTGTGGCCGACTCGTTCGACCAGGTCGCCGACGACGTCCGCCCGGTCGTGGCCCCCGACGCCGGTCACTACGTCCCCGAGGAGAACCCGACCTTCCTCGCCGACTGCGCCAACCTGTTCTTCGGCGCCCAGAACACCCCGCCCCAGCGGCCCGAGCTCGCCGGCTGCGTCCGGTAACACCCTTCTCGCCGCAGGGCCGCGTTCCGCGCGGCCCTGCTGCCGTTCCGGAGAAGGGGGAGGGGATAGCCCCTTTTCCTAGGGATTCGATAGGTTGACTGGGTGGATTTCGACTACACCATGGCGATCGGGTCCTTCCTGGTCGCCATCGTCGTCGGGCTGACCGGCATGGGCGGCGGCGCTCTGATGACGCCCATGCTGGTCACCTTCTTCGGCGTCCCACCGCTCGCCGCGGTCTCCAGCGATCTCGTGGCGGCGGCGGTGATGAAACCGGTGGGCAGCCTGGTCCATCTGCGGCACGGGACCGTCAACCTCAAGCTGGTCCGCTGGTTATGCGTGGGATCCATCCCGGCGGCGTTCTGCGGCGTGCTGCTCGCCAGGGCGTTCGGCGACGGCAAGGACGTCCAGGAGGTGATCCAGAAGGCCCTGGGCGTCGCCCTCGTGATCGCCGCGACCGGCCTCGCCATACGGGGCTATCTCGCGATGAAAGACCGGGCCGAAGGCCGTACCGCGGCGACCGGCCGCCGTACCGCCGAGCCGGGCGAGCCCGCGGCGACCGGCCTGCCCTCCGTCTCCATACGCCCGATCCCGACCGTCCTGATCGGGATCGTCGGCGGGCTCGTGGTCGGCATGACCTCCGTCGGCTCCGGCTCGCTGATCATCGTGGCCCTCCTGGCCGTTTACCCTCGGCTCAAGGCCAACCAGCTCGTCGGCACCGACCTGGTCCAGGCGGTGCCGCTCGTCATGTCCGCCGCGTTCGGCCACCTGCTGTTCGGCGACTTCAAGCTCTCGGTCACCGCCGCGCTGCTGGTCGGTTCGGTCCCCGGCGTCTACATCGGCTCGCGGATCTCCTCCCGCGCCCCGGGCGGGCTCATCCGCCGGGTGCTGGCGTTCGTGCTGCTCGCCTCGGCGCTGAAGATGTTCGGCGTCAGCAACACCGTCACCACCTGGGTGCTCGCCTGCGTCCTGCTCGCGGCCCCGCTCTTCTGGATGGTCCTGCGCACCCGGCACGGCCTGCCCGCGCTCCCCTGGACGCCGGCCACCGCGGGCGGCGAGGAACCAGCCGTAGTCAGGAAGACCGACGAGTGACCAGGTAGCGGCCTCGCAGGCCGCATCGCGAGGACCTTCGCCCGTGAAGGACCTCCCGATGACGCTCTGACCGGTCAGGCGGCGAGGGTGTCCAAGATCTGCTGGCCGTACTTCGCCAGTTTGTTCTCGCCGACACCGCTCACCTTGCCCAGCTCGGCCAGCGACGACGGTGCCCCTGTCGCGATCTCGCGCAGGGTCGCGTCGTGGAAGATGACGTAGGCGGGCACGCCCTGCTCCTTGGCGGTGGCGGCCCGCCAGGCACGGAGCCGTTCGAAGACCGGCACGGCCTCCTCTGGCAGCTCGGCGGAGGGGGTCGTGCGACGGGTCTTGGCGGCCTTGGCCGGACGCTCGGGCTCGCGGCGCAGCAGCACCTCGCGCCGCCGGCCCAGCACCTCGCCGCTCGCCTCGGTGAGCACGAGCGTGCCGTAGTCGCCCTCGACCCCGAGAAGGCCCTGGGCCAGGAGCTGGCGCACCACGCCGCGCCACTCGACCTCGCTCAGCTCGGTGCCGATGCCGAACACGGTCAGGGAGTCGTGCTCGAACTGGACGACCTTGGGGGTCTTCTTGCCGAGCAGGATGTCGATGATCTGGCCCGCGCCGAACTTCTGGCGCCGCTCGCGCGCGAGGCGGACCACGGTGGACAGGAGCTTCTGGGCGGCGATCGTGCCGTCCCACGACTCCGGCGGCGACAGGCACGTGTCGCAGTTGCCGCAGGTGCCGCTCTGCTGCCCGAAGTACGCGAGGAGCCGCACGCGGCGGCACTCGACCGTCTCGCAGAGCGCCAGCATGGCGTCGAGGTGGCCGCCGAGGCGGCGGCGGTGGGCGTCGTCGCCCTCGGAGGTGTCGATCATCTTGCGCTGCTGCACCACGTCTTGCAGTCCGTAGGCCAGCCAGGCGGTGGAGGGGAGGCCGTCGCGCCCGGCGCGGCCCGTCTCCTGGTAGTAGCCCTCGATGGACTTGGGCAGGTCGAGGTGGGCGACGAAGCGCACGTCGGGTTTGTCGATGCCCATGCCGAAGGCGATGGTCGCGACCATGACGATGCCGTCCTCACGCAGGAAGCGCGACTGGTTCGCGGCACGGGTGCGCGCGTCGAGCCCCGCGTGGTAGGGCAGCGCGGGGATGCCGTTCTGGACGAGGAACTCGGCGGTCTTGTCGACGGAGGCCCGCGACAGGCAGTAGACGATGCCGGCGTCGCCGGGGTGCTCGTCGCGCAGCAACTTGATCAGCTGGCGCCTGGGCTCGCTCTTGGGCGCGATGCGGTATTGGATGTTGGGGCGGTCGAAGCTCGCCACGAAATGGCGTGCTTCCTGAAGGTTGAGCCGGGCGGCGATCTCGGCGTGGGTGGCCTCGGTGGCGGTGGCGGTGAGCGCGATGCGCGGAACGTCGGGCCAGCGCTCGTGCAGCATGGAAAGGGCCAGGTAGTCGGGCCTGAAGTCGTGGCCCCACTGCGCCACGCAGTGAGCCTCGTCGATCGCGAACAGGGAGATCTTGCCCCGATCGAGCAGCCGCAGCGTCGAGTCGACGCGCAGGCGCTCGGGCGCGAGATAGAGCAGGTCGAGCTCGCCCGCGACGAAGGCCGACTCGACCCGCCGCCGCTCGTCGGGATCTTGCGTGGAGTTGAGGAACCCCGCGCGCACGCCGAGTGCCGTGAGAGCGTGGACCTGGTCTTGCATGAGGGCGATCAGAGGTGAGACGACGACGCCGACGCCCTCGCGCACCAGCGCGGGGATCTGGTAGCACAGCGACTTGCCGCCGCCCGTCGGCATGAGCACGAGCGCGTCGCGACCGGCGACGACGTGGTCGATGATCTCCTGCTGGCCTTCGCGGAACGACTTGTAGCCGAAAACGCGGTTGAGCACGCGCAGGGCGTCGCTCGCCTCGAGGCCGCTGTCGGGGGAGGTCATCGCGTCAGTCTACGAGCTTCCACCGGCCCTGACGGGCGGTACGAGGCGTCCTGTGGACACGGGTTCCGCCGTCCACAGGGCGGAGTCTCCGGCCCGTCGTGTTCAGGCCGAGAAGACCCTTCCGCTGACGTAGTCGGCGAGCACGAGCGCGGCGCCCTCGGCGTCGGCCACCGGGTGCCGCTTCTCGGCGGACTGCCAGGAGTAGTAGGCGCCGCCGTACCCCACGAAGACCCACAACGGCAGGCCCACGTCCGGGCGGTGCACGAGCAGCGCGGGCATGCTCGCCCGGAGGTCGGCGTCCACGCCGAGACCGGTCAGATGGTCACGCAGCCGCAGCAGTTTGGTCCCCTCGTCGGTGACCTCAGAAGTGATGCCGCCGGCCGCCTCCTTGACGATGATCGCGTCCATGCCGTTCCTTCCCCGCGTTTTCCCTAATTCAAGACAAACACCGCATCTCACTCAGGGAGACCCCACTGGCGCCCCTCAGTCGAACCGCAGGCTCCCCCTAAGCGGCGGTTCACGAAGAAGCGCACCTGTCACCGGGGTGCATGACCCCGCGCTGATCAAGGAGATAGAATTTCGCGCAACACGTCGAAGGAGCCAAGTAGCTCCGGGGTCGCGCGAGTCAAGAGAACCGCCGGCAGCTGTGAAGGCGGTCTCGCGTCCCGGGTGAAGACCCTCCTGAGTGCGGGGAGGAACGGCGAAGATCGCCCAATGCCCCGTCGGCCGGCCCCCGTCATCGGGCCGTTCGAGGCCGCCGCCCAGGCGGCGGCGAAAGCGCGGTGGCACCGGGAGTCCCCTTCTCCCCCGCGCTCCCAAGGGATCGCTCATATTCCCGCAGGAGTGTGAAATGATCTCACGAGTTCTCGCCGCCGACCTGCCCGGGCACGTCGGCCGCCACGGCCTCCGGGCCCCGTTCGAGATCGCCGCCGCGGGTGTGGCCGGGTTCCGGGCCACGCTCGACGGGCTGGGCTTCGTCGAGACGTCCACGCCCAAGATCGTGGCCTCGGCCACGGAGTCGGGCGCCAACGTGTTCGGCATCGACTACTTCGGCAGGCCCGCCTTCCTGGCGCAGTCGCCACAGTTCTTCAAGCAGGCGCTGGTGGGGGTGTTCGAGCGGGTGTACGAGGTGGGACCGGTCTTCCGGGCCGAGCCGCACGACACGGCCAGGCACCTCGCCCAGTACACGAGCCTGGACGCCGAGCTGGGCTTCATCGGCCACCACCGCGACGTCATGGCCGTGCTCACCAAGGCGGTGGCCGGCATGCACGCGGCCGTCGCCGAACGGGCCGCGACCGCCACCGCCCTGCTGGAGATCGGCCTGCCGAGCGTGCCTGAGGAGATCCCGTCGATCCATTTCGCGGACGCGCAGGAGCTCCTGGCCCGGCACACCGGGGAGGACCCGCGCGGCGAGCCCGACCTCGCACCGTCCCATGAACGCTGGCTCGGCGAGTGGGCCCTGCGCGAGCACGGCTCGGAGTTCCTGTTCGTCACGGGATATCCCATGGTGAAGCGCCCGTTCTACACCCATCCCGACCCCGAGCGACCCGAGTACTCCCGCAGCTTCGACCTGCTCTTCAGGGGGCTGGAGCTGGTCACGGGAGGCCAGCGGCTGCACCGTCACGCCGACTACCTGGACGCGCTGGCCGCCCGGGGCGAGGACCCGAAGGCCTACGAGGGATACCTGGCCGCCTTCGCACACGGCATGCCGCCCCACGGCGGCTTCGCGATCGGGCTGGAACGCTGGACCTCACGCCTGACGGGCGCGGCCAACGTCCGCCAGACCACCCTGTTCCCGCGCGACCTGCACCGTCTGAGCCCCTGACCACCTGACGGCGGCGCCCGGCACCGGGAGATCGACGGCGGTGCCGGGCGTCGAGGGGGCATATGGGGGCCATGGTGTTGAATTGCCGGGTGACGACCATCGCGCCCACCGGGGCCCAGCACACCATCGAGGCCGGCGGCTTCCAGGCCGTCGTCACCGAGCTCGGCGCGGGCTTGCGGAGCCTGACCCACGAGGGCCGGCCGCTCATCATCGGCTACCCCGAGGACCACGCGCCGTTCGGATCGGCGGGGCTCCCCCTGATCCCCTGGCCGAACCGCGTCGAGGACGGGCGGTACGAGTTCGACGGCCAGGAGCGGCAGCTCGCGCTGACCGAGCCCAAGACCGGCAACGCCGCGCACGGTTTCTCCCGGTCGTTCCCGTGGCGGGTCGTGTCGCGAGAGGACGGGTCGGTGACGCTCGGGCTGCGGCTGTTCCCGCAGATCGGCTACCCCCACGTCCTCGACCTCACCATCGCCTACACGCTGGGACCCTCCGGCCTGGAGGTCGCGACCACCGCACGGAACTCCGGGGACACCGCCGCGCCGTACGGCTTCGGCGCCCATCCGTACCTCACGCTCGGGGAGCCCGTCGACGACGCCGTGCTCGAACTGCCCGCGAGCCAGTGGCTTCCGGTGAACGAGCGCAAGATCCCCGTCGGCAGGCGCGACGTCGAGGGCACCGAGTACGACTTCCGCACCGCCCGCCCGATCGGCGAGACGGTTCTCGACACCGCGTTCACCGGCCTGGCACGCGGCTCCGACGGACACGTCCGCGTCAGGCTCACCACCGGGGACGGCGCCCGGGGCGTCGAGCTGTGGGGCGCCGAGGGCATCGGCTGGCTCCAGCTCTTCACCGGCGACACCCTCACCGGGGAACAGCGCCGCGCGGGGCTCGCGGTCGAGCCGATGAGCTGCCCGCCCAACGCATTTCGCACCGGCGAGGACGTCGTCCGCCTCGCCCCCGGAGACGAGGTCACCCACCGGTGGGGCATCGGCCCCATCTAGCCTGAGAGCCTGAGCCGGGCGAGCCCCGCACCGGAATGACCGGGCGGGGCTCACGGGCTACTGCTTGGCGCTCTTCACCGCGAGGGGGTCGCCGGGCGCCTCGGCCTTGGCCTTCTCCATCCGCTCGCCGAGCTCCTGGAGCTTCTTGCGGCCCATGGCCTCCCGCACCTTCGGGAACCACTCCTCTTCCTCTTCCTCCACGTGGTGGCGGACGTTCTCGATGAGGACGGTCACCTTCGCGTCGTACCGCTCGTCCTCGGGGTCGAGGTTCTTGAGCTCCGAGAGCATCCACACCACGACGTGGTGCTCCTCAACGCTCTCCAGGACGTGGTCGGTGGTCTCGGGGACGTCCTGACGAGCCGCCGGGTAGAAGATCTCCTCTTCGATGTAGGCATGGGTGGTGAGCTCGTGGATGATCTGTTCGACGATCTGCCGCTTCTCCTTGTAGGCGCGCTCACCCGCCTTCTCGAACTGCTTGAACAGCTTCTCCACGGTCTTGTGGTCGTCCTTCAGGAGCACGATGGCGTCCATCGAGCCGCCTTCCCCTCGTAGGTGTGGTCGGGTCGGTAGAGCGCTACCTCCTGTGAGCGATTTAAACGTGGGAGCGTGGGGATGCCTCGGACCGTGTCCCCTGTCGCGCTGACCGTCAATGCCGGGTCCTCCAGCCTGCGGCTCGACCTGGTCCGCGACGACGAGGTGATCCACGAGCTGTACGTCGAGCGGCAGGCCCCCGGCCCGTCCGCCATCGACCGCACCATCGAGGCGTTCCTGCGCGACGCGCCCCCGTACGAGGTCGCCGTGGCCGCTCACCGGCTCGTGCACGGCGGCGACGCCGTACGCGCTCCGACGGTCGCGGACGACGGCGTGCTCGCGGCGGTGCGGCGGTTCGCCGACCTGGCGCCCCAGCACGTGCCGCCCGCCCTCGCGCTGGTCGAGGCCGCCCGGCGCCGGTTGCCCGGCGTCCCGCAGGTGCTGTGCCCGGACACCGCCTTCCACGCGGGCATGCCCGAGGTCGCCGCGACGTACGCCCTGCCCGCCGGCTGGCGGAGCACGTACGGGCTGCGCCGCTACGGCTTCCACGGCCTTTCGTACGCCTGGGCGCTCCAGCGGGCGGCACGGCTTCTCGGGCGCCCGGCCGAGACGACGCAGGCGGTCCTCGCCCACCTGGGCGGCGGGTCGTCGGTGTGCGCGGTGCGCGACGGCGGCAGCGTGGACACCTCGATGGGCTTCACCCCCCTGGAGGGGGTGCCCATGAGCACCCGGTCCGGAAGCGTCGACCCCGGCATGCTCCTGTGGCTGCTGTCCGGCGAGCGGCTCACGCTGGACGAGCTGAGCGACGGGCTGCAGCACAGGTCGGGGCTGCTCGGGCTGTCGGACGGCAGGTCGGGCGACACCCGCGACCTGGTGGCCGCCGGTGACCCGGCGTCGGCGCTGGCGCTCGCGGTGTTCGCCCACCGGGTGGGCCGCGAGATGGCCGCCGCCGCGACCAGCCTCGACCGGCTGGACGCGCTGGTGTTCACCGGCGAGATCGGCTGGGACCAGCCGGAGGTCCGCCACGACGTGTGCCAGAGGCTCGGGCTCCTCGGCATCGTGCCGCCGGCCCGCGACCAGGTGGACGACGACATGATCGTCAGCGCGCCGGGCGCGGACGTTCCCGTGCTGGTGGTCAGGCCACGCGAGGAGCTGCAGCTCGCCCGCGAGGCCCTGGCCACGGTGTCCCGGATCACCTGACGGTGATCGTGACCGGCCCCCGCTCGGGGTCGACGGCGGTACGCCATCCGGCCGGGATGTAGATCGGACGGTTCGGTATGAGCGTGCGGCGCGTGACCTGACGAAGCAGCGTCCGCCCGTCCTGGACGATCTCGACGGTGGGCCGGGGCACGAACCGCGCCGTCCACAGGATGAACCGGTCGCGCGGAGGCGGCGGCCCGGCGGGGCCCACCCGTCCCGGAGCGACCCACCTCAGCGGTTCGCGCACGTCGACCGGCACGCCGGCCGCCTCGGGGGCGCCCGAGAGGTGCGCGATCACCGAGCCCGCTACGTGGCGGCCGTCGAGCGCCACCGCGTCGGCGGTCTCGACCGGGTGCAGGAGGTTGCCGGCCGCGAACACTCCGGGCACCGACGTCCGCAGCGCGGTGTCGACCGACGGCCCCCTGGTCCCCGGGTCGACCGCGAGGCCGCCGCGCCGCGCCAGCTCGTAGTCGGGCACCCAGTCGCCGGTGAACACGATCGTGTCGGCCTCGATCACCTCGGTGCGCCCGTCGGCACGCCGTACCTCGACGCCCTGGAGCCTGCCCCGGCCGATCAGCCGGGTCACCGTGGTCCCGGTGAGCAGGGGGAAGCGGTAGCGCACCCCGGCGCCGAGCCTGAACGCCGCGTACGACTGCTGGCGCGGCAGGTCGGTCACCATGGCGGCGACCTTCACCCCGGCGTGGTCGAGGGTCATCACCGCGGAGTAGCTGACGTGCTCGGCGCCGACGATCACCGCGCGACGGCCCACGCCCTGCCCGCGCAGGTAGACGGTCTGCTGGAGCATGCCCGTGGTGTAGACGCCCGCCGGGCGCGTGCCGGGCACCAGCCGGGCGCTGCGCGGGCGCTCCCGTGCCCCGGTGGCGAGGACGACCGCCCGGGCGGTGATGCTCTCAAGGCCCGAGGGGCTGGTCGTCTGCAGCGTGAGCGGCCCCGCCCAGCCGGTGGCCGTCACGCCCGTACGCACGGTGGCGCCGGAGGCGGTGGCGAGGCCTTCGTAGTGCCGGGCGTAGGCGGGACCGGTCATCAGGCGGTGCAGGTCGCGGATCCCGTACCCGGTGTGGTGGGAGTGGCGGGGGATGCCTCCGGCGTGCTCCTCCCGGTCGATCACCTCCACCGGACCCGCGCCGGCCCGTGCCAGCTCGGCGGCGGCGGCCAGACCTGCCGGTCCGGCTCCCACGATGAGCACCTCGACGGACCGCTCGCGGCGGGCCGTGGAGGCGGGTGAGGTGGCGGAAGTCGTCATGGGCGTGCCTCGCCGGAAGTGGTCTCGGTGTCCCCTGTACGTGCCTGACCGTCGCCGTCCGCGCGGAGCCGGCTTACAGAGACGGCAGGGGGGTGGTCGAACAGCTCGCGCACCTCGGCCCCGCAGTAGAAGCCCTGGCAGCGGCCGTTCAGCGCCCGGGTCCTGCGGCGCAGGCCGTCCAGCGTCCGCGGCGGCAGGGCGCCTCGCATGGCGTCGCGGATCTCCCCGCGGGTGACCCGCTCGCAGTGGCAGACGATGCGGCCGTAGTCGGGGTCGGCGGCGACGAGGTCCGCACGCTGGTACGGGCGCGGGAACGCCTCGCCGATGTTGGGCATCCGAGGTGGTTCGAGCTCGCGGCGCGGTCCGGCGGCGAGGCCGGCCTCCACCAGCAGGCCCATCACGTGCTCGGCGATGGCCAGGGACGCGGTCAGGCCTGTGGACCGGATGCCGCCCACGCAGACGTAACGCTGCTCGGGGTGGGAGCGGAGCTGGTAGTCACCGTGCTCGGTCGCCGCGCGCAGCCCCGCGTACACCGCGCTGACCTCCTCCTCCAGGAGGGCGGGCATGATCTTCGCGCCCTTTTCCCTCAGGAACGCCAGGCCGCCTGCGGAGGAACCGGTGTCGGTCTTGTCGTTCAGGTCCTCGGCGGTCGGTCCGAGCATGACGTTCCCGTACACGGTCGGCGCGACCAGGACGCCCTTGCCCCGCGCGGTGGGTACGGGCAGCAGGATGTGGTTCACCAGCGGGCGGGCCAGCTTGTCGTACACGATCAGCTCGCCCCGGCGCGGCGTGACGGTGAACCCGTGGTGCCCGAACAGCCGGTCGAGCTCATCGGACCACAGGCCGGCGGCGTTCACGACGTAGCGGGCGCGCACGACGCCCCGGCTGGTGCGGATCTCGTGCGGGCGGTCGCCGTCGCCCGCGACCACCTCACCGACCCGGGTGTCCAGGCGCAGGTCGACACCCGCCTGGACGGCCTCGGTGGCGAACGCCAGGGTGGTGGTCCAGGGGCAGATGATGCTCTCCCCCGGCACGTGCAGCGCGCCCAGGGCGCCCGGGCCGAGCCGGGGTTCGCGGCGGTAGACCTCGCCCGCGTCGACGACGCGGGTCCGGTCGTACCCGTTGGCCTCGGCCTTGGCCTTCAGCTTGGGAAGGGCCGCGAGCTGCTCGTCGTCCCAGGCGACCAGCAGGGCCCCGAGCGGCTCCACCGGGATGCCGGTCGTGGCCGCGTAGCCCTCCAGCAGCTCGTAGCCACGGCGTACCAGCCGGGACTCAAGGGTCCCGGGGGTCGCGTCGAAGCCGGTGTGCAGGATCGCGGTGTTGGCCTTGGACGTGCCGTCGCCGACGTCGGCGGCGGCGTCCAGGACGGCGATCCGCAGGTCGTGGTGGGCCAGTTCGCGGGCGATGGCGGTGCCCACGACGCCCGCCCCGACGACCACGACGTCATACGCCGCCTGGTCGCCGGGACCCCCCGGGACGTCGTTCACAGGTTCTCCTTCGTCTGGTCCTCGGCGAGCCCGTCCTTGGCCGGCGGCGCGGAGTCCTTGGTGAGCATGGCCCGCACCGCCGCCGCGTACACGCCCAGCCTCTCCGCGGCCTCGCCGGCGCTCACGCGGGGCTCGTAGACGGCCGAGGGCGCACCCCGCACCGTCGCCTCGGCCACCGGCAGGCCCGGGTCCAGGCCCATTCTCGCCGCCGCCGCCACGCCGAGCGCGGTCGCGTCGGGCGAGGCGTACACCTCGACCGGGAGCTGGAGCAGGTCGGCCTGGGTCTGCATGAGCACCGTGCTGCGGGTGAGGCCGCCGTCCACCCGAAGGCTGGTCAGCGGGCGGCCGAGGTCGCTCGCCATGGCCCCGGCCAGCTCGACGACCTGCGCGGCGATCCCGTCACACAGCGCCCGTACGACGTGGGCGGGAGTGGTGTCCAGGCCCAGCCCGGACAGTGACGCCCGCACGTCGCCGCGCCATGAGGGGGCCGCCAGGCCCGCGAAGGCCGGGACGAACGTGACGCCGCCCGCGTCGGGCACGCTCCCGCCGAGCCGGTCGAGGTCCCCTGCCCCGCCGATCACCCCGAGCTCGGTGAGCCAGCGGACGGCGGAGGCGACCGTGTAGACCTGCCCGTCCAGGCAGTACGCCGGACGTCCCGCGAAGCGCCAGGCGACGCACGCCGCGAGCCCGGCCGAGGAGCGGACGGCGCGCGGGCCCGCGTTGGCGAGCAGGAACGCGCCCGTGCCGTAGGTGCACTTGGCGCTGCCCTGATCGACGCAGCCCTGGGCGAGCAGTGCCGCCTGCTGGTCGACGAGCAGGCCGGTCAGCGGGACCGCCGCCCCGAACGCGTCCGTCTCACCGAAGGCTCCCGCCGCGTCCACGACGGCGGGCAGCCGCTCCCCGCCGAGCCCGAAGATCTCCAGCGCCTCCGGCGACCACTCGGTGCCGTCGAGGTCGAGCAGCATGGTGCGCGACGCCGTGGAGGCGTCGGTGACGAAGGCGCCGGTGAGCCGGTGGACCAGCCAGGAGTCACTCGTCGTGACGACGCCTTCCCGGGTGAGGTGGCGGCGGAGCCAGGCCATCTTCGGCGCGGCGAAGTAGGGATCGAGCGGCAACCCGCTGAGCCGGGCGAGGCGCCCGGCCTCGCCCGCCAGTTCGTCGCAGACCGGCTGCGCGCGCCGGTCCTGCCAGACGATGGCGTCCGTCAGGGCCTCACCGGTCGCGGGATCCCACGCCAGCACGGTCTCGCCCTGGTTGGCGAGGCCGACGGCCGCGATGGGCTCTCCCGCCGCGGCGGCGGCCTCCCGTCCCGCGTCCAGCACCGACCGCAGCAGCTCGCCCGGGTCCTGCTCGACCAGGCCCCCCGAGCCGTACCGGGGGCGCACGGCGGCCTCCCCGGAGCCGATGACGCCGCGCTCCGGGCAGACCACCAGCGCCTTGGTTCCCGAGGTGCCCTGGTCGATCGCCAGGATGTTCGCGGAGGTCACCGGCCACCTTCACGGGACAGGCCTGGCTCGTGCCGCAGGGAGTCCGGGGCCTTCCACAGCATGCCGCCGTAGACCAGCGCGCCCACGACGAGAGTGCCTATGGCGTAGTACTGGGCCTGGCGGAAGTCGGCCGGGCCGATCAGGATGACCAGCTCGTACGCCAGCCACAGCAGCGCGAGGGCGACGACCGGCTTCTCCCATCTGCCGAGGACGAAGTCCCCGGGTCGGGCGGGGATGCGGTTGCGGGTGAACCAGTAGAGCAGCACCGTACCGGCGTAGAGGATGGCGGGCATGAGCGTGGCCGCGCCGAGGAGGTTCGCCAGGGCGTTGGCGTTGAGCCCGAAGCCGACGACGATCGCGGCGCTGAGGCCGCCGGCGAGCAGGGTGGCCCAGATCGGGCCGCCGGTGGCGCGCGGCACGCGGGTGAGCACCTTGGCGGCGGGGAGGCGGCCGTCGCGGGCCATGCTGTAGATCAGGCGGCTGTTGGTCACCATGATGACCAGGCCGCAGGCGAAGATCGACACGCAGACGATGACCAGCGCGATGGCCTTGATGACCGGGCCCAGGTTCTGGCCGATGATCGTCGCCACCGGGGCGCTGTCCTCGGTGAGGGCGGGGATGTCGTGGGCGGTCGCCACCAGCACGATCAGGAACAGCATGCCGAGTCCGCCCGCGACGAGGATCGAGCGCACCATGGCCCGGGGCACCACCTGGCGCGGGTTGTGCGTCTCCTCGGCGAGGTTGGACGCCGACTCCCAGCCGACGATGGTGTAGGCGCCGAGCAGGGTGGCCAGCATGAACGGCCCGAGCCAGCCGTAGTAGCCGGCACCGGCCACCGCTCCGGTGGACCCGAGCTGCGACCAGTCGCCCTTGCCTGCGAACAGCGCGGCGGCGAGCAGGGCCAGCGTCAGCCCGACCATGCCGATGACCTCGGCGCCCACGGCCCAGTTGTTGATCTTCGCGGTGATCGGCGTGGACCAGATGATGAGGACCGCCTGGATCACGAGGACGACCAGGGTGACCAGCATCGCCTTGCCGGGGCTGAACTCGATGCCGAAGAGCGGCAGCAGCGCGGCCTGGCTGAGCCCGTAGTCCACGGCGACCGTCACGATCGACAGGAACGCGAACGACACCCACCCGAACCACCAGCCCACGCGGGGGTTGGCGAGGCGCGAGGCCCACTGGTACGAGTAGCCGGACAGCGGGATCTTCGAGGCGAGCATGCCGTAGACGAGCGCGACGAAGACCTGCCCGATCACGACGATCGGCCACGTCCAGATGCCGCGCGGGCCGCCGGCGCCGAGCACGAAGCCGAACGTGCTGAACAGGCCGGTCGTGATCGAGATGAACGAGAACGCGACCGCGAACGACTCGAACGAGCGCAGCGTGCGGGCGAACTGCTGGGTGTAGCCGTACGACGAGACCAGCTCGTCGTCGGTCATGTCCGCCGCGTGGGCCCTTTGGGCGTTTGCGGCGGTGCCGGGAACCGGGGACGGCTCAGGCGCTGAAGTGGTGGACGGGTAGTCCTCGGACATGAACACTCCTTGGAGCAAGGTGAAGCGGGAGCGTCGCCTCCGTCGTACGGTGGTCGCGCCGGCGGTTGAACAACGAGGTCAAGGTCATGCGGGCTGGGGTCAACTGGCGTCGGCCTCCGCGTGGCCGGTGTCGTGCGGTCCGACGAGGCGCACACCGGCGGTCGCCAGCGCCTCGGCGAGACCTTCGTCGGGGGTTCCGTCGCTGACCAGGCCGGTGAGCCGATCCAGCGCGCAGACGTGCCGCGCCGCGATCACACCGAGCTTGGTGGCGTCGGCGATCGCGTAGCAGCGGGTCGAGTGGTCGAGCATGACCCGGCGTACGTCGACCTCGTCGGAGTGGAAGTCGGTCAGCCCGGCTGCCGGATGCACCCCGCCCGAGCCGAGGAACGCCAGGTCGGCGTAGTAGTCGGCGAAGAAGGCCACCGTCTGGCCACCGGCCAGCGCGAGGTCCCCCGAGCGGGTGCGCCCGCCGGAGACCAGCACCTCGATGCCCGGACGGTCGGCCAGCTCGGCGCCCACCGGCAGCGAGTTGGTCAGCACGCGGCCGGTCCACGTGACAGGGATGGCGCGGGCGATCTCGGCCACGCTGGTCCCGACGTCGAAGATCACGGTGTCTCCCGGGCGCAGCAGGGAGACGGCGGCTCTGGCCATGGCCTGTTTGCCGGCGACGTTCAGGGCCCTGCGCCGCGCGTAGCTGTCCTCGACCGCCCGGGGGCGCTCGGCGGGGGTGGCGCCGCCGTGCACGCGTTCCACCAGTCCGTCGCTCTGCAGGCGGAGCAGGTCGCGGCGGATGGTCTCTCCGGAGACCGAGAAGAGATCGGCGAGTTCCTCGGTCTTGACGCTCGGACGAGCGGCGACCTCGGCGGCGATGCGGCGACGGCGTTCCGCGGGCAGCACCCGACCTCCTCTTTGTGGAAACATGTGGAATGTTGACTGGAAGTATGGATATGCGAGGTAACGCACGTCAAGGGGTGATTTGTCCGGCTCTCGGATGCGGACCGGCGGCCACGGGGGTTTCGCGGACCTCGGCGTGTTCGGCGCGGGGCTGTGGCGGGAAGTCAGGACCGGCGTGTGAGCATGGGGGCATGGCCGAAACGATGAGCGCCTGGGTGGTGCGCCACCCCGGTCCCATGGACACGAGGCCACTACAGCGCGTGCGGATGCCGGTGCCGGAGCCCGGCCCCGGAGAGGTGCTCGTCAGGGTCGAGGTGTGCGCGGTCTGCCGCACCGACCTGCACCTGGCCGTGGGGGACCTCCCGCCGAAACGCCCGCGCACCGTCCCCGGGCACGAGGTGGTCGGCCGGGTCGCGGCCCGGGGCATCGACGCGCACCGGCTGGAGATCGGCACCAGGGTCGGGGTGGCGTGGCTCCACTTCACCTGCGGAGAGTGCCGCTACTGCCTTCGCGGCGCGGAGAACCTCTGCCCCAACGCCAAGTACACCGGCTGGGACATCAACGGCGGGTACGCCGAGTACACCACCGCGCTGGAGGACTACGTCTACGAGCTGCCCGAGGACTGCCCCGCCGAACAGCTGGCGCCGCTGCTGTGCGCGGGGATCATCGGATACCGGGCTCTGGCCCGTGCGGAACTGCCGCCACGCGGACGCCTGGGCATCTACGGCTTCGGGGCCTCGGCCCACCTCATCGCCCAGGTCGCGATCACCCAGGGCGCCACGGTGCACGTGCTCACCCGTTCCGAGAAGGCCCAGGAGCTGGCGCTGGACCTCGGAGCGGCGTCGGCGGCAGGCGCGTACGACGCCCCGCCCGAGCCGCTGGACGCCGCCATCCTGTTCGCGCCCGTCGGCGACCTGGTGCCCGTGGCGCTCAGCGCCCTCGACCGGGGCGGGACGCTCGCCGTGGCCGGCATCCACCTCACCGACATCCCCCCGCTGGACTACCAGGGTCACCTGTTCTACGAGCGCACCCTGCGCAGCGTCACCGCGAACACCCGCAACGACGGCCGCACGTTCCTGAGCATCGCCACGCTCCACCCGCTGGAGGTGATCACGACTCCGTACCCCTTCGACGAGGCCGACCAGGCTCTGGCCGATCTCGCGGCCGACCACGTGACCGGCGCCGCCGTACTCCACATCGGCGGCTGACCCACCGGGGCCCGGTTCACTCGCGGCGTTCGGCGCGGACCAGCTCCACGATCGCGGTGATGTCGGCCTCGCTCCAGCCGCGTTCCGCCGCCTCCTCGTAGCGCCGCTCGACCAGGCGGGCGATGGGCGGCGAGAGCCCGGCGGACTCAGCCAACTCGTTGAAGAGCCGCACGTCCTTGGCGCCGAGCCGCGTGGCGAACCATGCCTGGTGATCGCCGAAGAGGATGTCGTCGAGGCGGTTGCGGAGGCCGGGCGCGACGGTGGGCCACCGGTGGAGCAGCTCGCGCAACAGCTTCTTGTCGAGCCCGGCCGCCTCGGCCGTGCCCACCGCCTCGGCGACGACGGCGACTCCGGACATCAGCAGGTAGTTGTTGAGCAGCTTGAACGCCGACGCGCTCCCGGGATCCTCTCCGCAGTACCAGTACACGGAGAAGATCCGCGACCAGATCGGCTCCAGCCGGTCCACGAGCCTCCGGTCGCCGCCCTGCAGGCCCGAGGCCATGCCGTCGAGGACTGCCTGCGGAGCCCCGATGATCGGCGAGGCCACGAACCGCCGTCCGGGCGCCAGGTCACGGAGCTTGCGCGAGGTCTCCGGGGACACGGTGCTCATGTCGACCACGGTCGGCCCGTCCGGATCGGGCCCCAGCTCGGCCAGCCGGTCCATGACGTCGAGGACGGCCTGGTCGTCGGCCAGCGAGAGCAGCACGGCCTCCACACCGCGCGCGGCCTCCACCGGAGAGGACGCCTCGACCGCTCCGGCCTCGACCACCTCGGCGGCCTTACCCGGCGTACGGTTCCAGACCCTGACGTCGTAGCCGTGCGACAGCAGCCTTCTGGCCACCGCCCGGCCCATGTGCCCCATTCCCAGTACGGCTACCCGCATATGCCATCCCCCCTTGCCGTGGCCTTCCGACGAGCCGGTTCCCGGGACCTAGGCCGTCGGAGCGCGTTGCGGAAGCATCACCGAGGAGGGCGCCTGGGAGGCGAAGGCCTTCATGGCCTCCCGCAGGGCCCACGCCTCCTGGTTCAGCAGCCGGCGATCGCGGGGCTCGCAGTCGGCGTCGACGACGAAGTTGTCCCCCTCGAAGCGGGGGAACACGTGTATGTGGGTGTGGAAGATCTCCTGGAGCGCGGCCTCGCCGTCGCCGAGCAGCACGTTGACGCCTTCACACCGCAGGCCCGAACGGCGCAGCCCCAGCGCCACCCGATGGGCCACGCGCCACATGTGGGCCCCGACCTGCTCGTCGAGATCCTCCAGCCCGGTGGCGTGGACACGCGATATCACCAGGGCATGCCCCGGGTTCACCGGGTTGCTGTCCATGACCACGATCGCCACGTCGTCCTGGAAGGCCAGGCTCGCTTCCGACCGGCCCTCGATGATGTCGCAGAACACGCAAGGATCGCCTGTATCCATCCCTCAATGATTCTCTCCCCCAAGCGGATCATCCCTTCCGGGGTGGCACAACGCGCTCGCGGTCAGTCCACGTACCGGCGGGCGACCGAGGTCCGCTGCGGTTCCTCCAGCAGGCGCAGCCCTCGCTCGACGTCCATGGGCACGACCCGGCGCTCGCGAAGGACCCACGGGAGCCCGGCCACCGCGGCGGCCACGGCAGAGACGCTGGCGCGGTCCTTCGGCACCGAACGGAGCACCGCCGCCGTCCGGCGCAGGGCGTCGGGGGCCGGGCGGCGCAGCCAGGCCGTCCACAGGGTGTTGCGGATCCCCAGCCTCCGGCGCTGCCGCCGATCGCGGATCTTGGACGCGGCGTGGTGGACGACGACGCCCTCGGCCCAGCACAGCCACCAGCCACGGGAGACCAGGTCCAGGCTGAGAAGCTCCTCCTCGCCGCCGAGCCAGATCCGCGGCGAGAACCCCCCGGCCTCGCGGAAGGCCACCACCCGCAGCATCGAGGCTCCCGCCAGGATGCTCAGCAGCGCCGGACCGGGCATCCAGGCAGGCCCCTGGATGGGCGAGTGCCGCAGCTCGGGCGTGATCGGGTCCTCGCGCAGCCCCGGCTCGACCAGGATGCGCCCCGTGACCGACGCCAGCCGTGGGTGGCCCTCCAAGAGGTCGGCCGCCTCGGACAGGGCGCCCGGCTCCCACCAGGTGTCGTCGTCGCAGAAGGCGACGTACGGCGTCGTCACCTCGTCCACCGCGACGTTGCGGGCGACCGCGCCCAGATTGCGCGCGCTGCGGATCAGCCTCACGCCTGGGTACCGCTGCGCCACGGCGTCCGCGCTCCCGTCGTGGGAGCCGTTGTCGACCACGATGACGCGCGGGCGCTCGGGCAGCGCCGTCATGTGTTCCAGGGTGCGTAACAGCTCGTCCCGCCGGTCCATCGTGATGACCACCACGGTCATCCGCCCGTCGGGCGTGGTCATGGGCGGGTCTCGATCAGCCGGGCGTCCGCCTCGACGGATGCCGGCAGGCGGCGGCGGCCGTTCATGGCGTACGGCATCCTGCGCAGGGCCCCGAGCATGGCGGCGCGGGAGTCCCGATCCTGGAGGGTCCGCGCGGCGAGCCGTACGGTCTCGCGCAGCGCGACCCGGGCCGACCGGCGCAGCCAGACGGTCAGCAGCGCGTTCCGCAGCTCGGCCTGGCGCCTGCCCGCCGCAGGACCCCGCCTGCGGGACGGCTCGTGCACGGCCACCACGCCGGGTACGTAGCACCGGTCCCAGCCCAGCGCGGCGAGGTCGTACGCGAGCAACTGCTCCTCTCCCGGGAAGAACAGCACCGCGCTGAACCCGCCGGCGTCCAGGAACGCCCGGCGGCGAACCACGGAGGCGCAGGCCAGGAAGCCGAGCACCGACGGTCCGGGCTGGGCGGCGTCCCCGGGGAGCGGCATGGCGGCGAGCGCCGCGTTGATCGGGTCCGGCAGGCGCTCCGCGCCCACCAGCACGTGCGCCGCGAGCAGGCCGAGGCGCGGGTACTCGGAGAAGGTACGGGCCGCCAGCCGCAGGGCTCCCGGCTCCCACCAGGAGTCGTCGTCGCTGAAGGCGACGTACGGGGTCCTCGCGGCCTGCACCCCGACGTTCCGGGCGGGCGCGCCGAGATTGCGGGAAAGGCGGATCACCCGGGCCTCGGGGAAGCGGTCGCGCACCGCGCCGGACGTACCGTCGGATGAGGCGTTGTCGACCACGATGACGGCGGGGCGCTCGGGCAGAGATCGCAGGCGGCTCAGGGTGTGGAGGAGTTCCTCGCGGCGGTTCCTCGTGGCGATCACGACGGTGACCGGGACCACGCCCGCCTCCGCCCCGTCTGCGGCAGTCACCCGCCCTCACCCCCCCGGAAGCGCGAAATGCCCCCGTGGCGACCCATAACCCCTTCTGACGTGGGCAAACATCCTGCGTGCCACGGCACCTCGATCCGGCGGCCGGTCGATCGAGGGGCTAATTGTCCTTGCGGAGCTTCCCGAACGCGACCCGTGATCCCGGGGTCAGGCCGAACTTCCAAGAAACGCGTTCGGCAATGGTTCGACGCGCCCGTCACCCTCCGTGGCGGGCGTCGTGATTGGATCATCTCGGTGCAGTCCGGCTCGGGAGGGGACCCGTGAAAGCGATCAGTTACCGGCGGTACGGCGGGCCCGAGGTCCTGGAGTTCTGCGAGGCGCCCGAACCCAAGCTCGGCCCGGAGTCCGTGCTCATCGAGGTCAGAGCCGCCGCGGTCAACCCCGTCGACTGGCAGATCGCCGCGGGCCATCTGGACAGCCGGTTCGACGTGCACTTCCCCGTCATCCCCGGGTGGGACGTCGCGGGCGTGGTCTCGGCGGTCGGCCCGACGGTGACGGAGTTCGCGCCCGGTGACGAGGTGATGGGGTACGTCCGCACGGACACCGTCGGCCGCGGAACGTACGCCGAGCGGGTGGCCGCGCCCACCCGTACGATCGCGCGCAAGCCGGCCAACCTCGGCTGGGAGCAGGCCGCGGCCGTGCCCATCGGGGGCCTCACGGCCTACCAGTCGCTGGTCCACGCCCTCGACGTCGGGCTGGGTGACACCGTGCTCGTCCAGGCGGCGGCCGGCGGAGTCGGGTCGTTCGCCGTGCAGATCGGCGTCGCCCTCGGAGCCCGGGTCATCGGCACGGCCTCCGAGCGCAACCACGACCATCTCATGAGGCTCGGCGCGCGGCCCGTCGCGTACGGCCCGGGGCTCGCGGACCGCGTCCGGGCCCTGGCGCCCGAGGGGGTGACCGCGATCCTCGACATGTACGGCGGCGACGAGCTGACCTCCTCCGTGAACCTGCTGGCGAGCGATGCCAAAAGGCGCGTGGTGTCCCTCGCCGACGACGGGGTGCGGGAACTCGGCGGCACGTTCGTCTTCGCCCGGCCCAGCCAGGACGATCTGGACCAGCTCACACGGCTGATCGAGGTGGAACGCCTGGTGCCGGAGGTCGCCACCGTCCTCGACCTCCCCGACGCCGCCGAGGCCTTCCGCCTGAGCCAGACAGGCCACACCCGGGGAAAGATCGTCCTCAGGGTCACAACCGCCTGATCATCGCTCCCCCGGCCGCGGAGACGGCCCGCTGGCGGCGCACCGGCCGGTAACGCCGCCAGCGGGGCCGGCGTCAGCGGAGGATCTTGTAGAGTGCCGAGGTGAGGGAGGCCTTGGTGTCGTCCTGGTCGATGGACCACATCATGGAGCCGCCGAGCCCCTTCAGCCTGATGTAGGCGGCCTTCTCCAGCAGCGACGCCGGGTCGTCGTACGACCAGAACTCGTTGCCGTCGTACAGCCACAGCGTGCCGGTGAGCACGTCGCGGAAGCGCTTGCCCGGCTTGTTGACCAGGATCTTGTAGTCCTCGGTGCCGGGCGCCCATGTCGCGGGGGCCGCGCCGGTGGCCTGGGCGTACAGGCCGTTGCCGGTGGACTTCACGCCGGTCCAGCCCTGCCCGTACGCGGGGACGCCGACCACGATCTTCTTGGCGGGGGCGCCGCGCGACAGGTAGTCGCGGACGGTGGCGTCCACGCTGTACTTGACCGGGTTCGGGTCCTTGCGGTCGGTGAACAGGTTGCCGTTGTGGCCGGTCCTGGCCTCCCATGAGCCGTGCAGGTCGTACCCCTGGATCGTGGCGAAGTCGAGGCTGCGGAACACGTCGCGGACCTCGAAGCCGGCGTCGATCTTGGCTGCGGCGGCGGGCAGGAACGCGGTGAGCTCGCTCTTGGCGTTGTACGCCTTCATCTGCCGGCGCAGCTCTGCGGCGAACAGCGTGAAGTTGCGCTTGTCCTCCGGCCGGATGACGTTGCCGGCGTTGCCCTCCGAGCCCGGCCACTCCCAGTCCAGGTCGATGCCGTCGAAGACGCCCGCGCCGGTGCCCGCCGCCAGGCCTGGCAGGTCGCCCTTGAGCCAGAGGCCCACGCAGGACGCGGCGAGCGCGCTGCGGGCCTCGGGGGTGCTGACGGCGTCGGAGAAGAACTTCGACCCGGTCCAGCCGCCGAGGGAGATCAACGCCTTGAGGCCGGGGTTCTTGGCCTTGAGCTTCTTGAGCTGGTTCAGGTTGCCGTTGAGCGCCTGGCCTGGCTCGTCGGCGACGCCGTCCACGCTCTCCTCGGCGGAGACCGGCCGCTGCCAGTCGGCCCAGGCGTCGGCCGAGACGCACGTGCCGTCGGCGCCGACGTTGCCGAAGGCGTAGTTGATGTGGGTGAGCTTGGCGGCGGCACCGCTGGTGTCCACGTCCTTGACGTGGTAGTCGCGGCCGTAGATGCCCCACTGGATGAAGTAGGCGACCCGCTTGAACCGGTCACCGCCGTCCGGGTGCGCTTGGGCTCGCGCGGGTGCGGCCGTCGCCGCCAGGGCTTCGGCGGGTACGGCCACCGCGGCGAGGCCGACGGCGATCGCCGCCGCGAGTAGGTGCTGGAAAGGACGTCGCACGGCCATCTCCACTTGCTCCAGGAGCTTTATTTATAGGAAAGTTTCCTATGAGTTTTTACGGATCGTAGAGTCCGCCGTGCGGCGCGTCAATGCCTTGTCCCTGCCCTGCCGGGATTGTCCTCGTACGGGAATGTCAGCGCGGAGGGCCGAACCACGCCGCGAGGGCCGGGCGGAGGCAGTCCGGGTCCGGGCCTGCGTCCGCGGCCCAGGCCATATGCTCCTCCGAGCGGATGAGGACGATGCCCGGAGCCGGGACTCCACCCAGGGAGCAGGCGGAGGCTCGGCGAGGCCTACGCCGAAGGAGAGAACCACTACGAGCGCGAACGGCGCCACGAGGTCGTCGACGGTGAGCGCTTCCCGCTCACCACGCAGGTGCTGGGCGTACCGGCCGGCCGCCTGCCAGGAGATCCTGCCGCCGCGCACGGAGAACTCCATCGGCGACGCCATCTTCGTCAAGGGAGTCGGCGAAGGTCACCGCGCGATCGACGTGCCGACTGGTGAGTGAGGTGGCGCCTCTAAGGGCTGGGCTCGAAGACGGGCGTGAGAGGGAACTTGACGCGGTGGGTGTCGCCCCCCTTGGAGCCGCCCTCCTCCACGACTCCCAGCTTGATCTCGCCGTCGTCCTTCCCGTCACGGATGATCTGGACGAAGAAGTCCACCTCGACGGTGCCGACGCTGAAGCGCAGCTCCTCGCCCAGGACCTCGGCTCTGATGCGCGCCTTGCCGACCTCGCCACGCACGAGGTCCATCGCATCGGCGAGTGACAGCGGTTCGTGTGCCATGTCGTTCGTTCCTCTCGTCACCCGCGTTCCCGGAGAAGTCATTCCCACCTCCCGGTCAGCCGCGTCGACGCACAGGTATGAATCCCGCCAAATTCCCAAAGATGGCGTTCCTCAAGATCGGAACCACGGCCGCCGTACGCGTGATCAGCCGAGGCGCGCGGGGAAGCCGCCCGTGGCGACCGGGCCCCACTTCACCGGAGTGATGCGCAGCAGCGACTTGCCCTGCCGCTCCATGGCCGCGCGGTAGTCGTCCCAGTCGGGGTGCTCGCCCGAGATGGACCGGTAGTACTCGACCAGCGGTTCGAGCGCCTCGGGCATGTCGAGCACCTCGCAGGCCCCGTCGACCTGAACCCAGGGCCCGTCGAAGTCGTCCGACAGGATGACGACGCTCACCTTGGGGTCGCGCCGCGCGTTCTTGGTCTTGGCGCGTTCGGGGTAGGTGGACACCACGATGCGGCCCAGCTCGTCGACGCCGCAGCTCACAGGGGAAGCCTGCGGCCCCCCGTCACGCCGCGACGTGATGACGAGCGCCCTGTGACGCTCACGGATGAAGTCGAGCAGCTGCTCACGGGTGACCGTGTCCGCGGTCGCGATCCTCGGGCTCATGATCTCACTGTAACCAACCCCCGGCACCGACCTGTGTGGACGGGCCGACGGGCTCCTTCTTCGGGGACGAGGGGCCGTCGCGCTGGTGGAGCTGGGACGGGTCGAGGCCTCACTCAGCCGATCACAGCGGCCGAGCCGGATGATCTCATGTCGCCTTCTGGCGTCGCCCACCTGACCGCGTGGTCGAGCGGACCCCCGGCGACCTCGCCTGTCCTAGGGAAATGTCGGGCCTGAATGACATGCTTGTGGCGTGATGGCCCATACGGTGAGCCCCTTGTTCGTCGGGCGCGCGGACGAGCTTGGCGTGCTCGGTGAAGCGCTCGCGCGGGCGCGCGCCGGAGCGGCGACGACCGTGTTCCTCGGCGGCGAGGCCGGCGTGGGCAAGACCCGTCTCACCCGCGAGTTCGTCCAGCGGGCGGGCGCCGCCCGGGTCCTCGTCGGCGGCTGTCTGGAGCTGGGCACCGACGGGCTGCCCTTCGCCCCCTTCACCGCCGTGCTGCGCACGCTGGCGCGCGACCTCGGCCGCGAGGGCATCGCCGCCCTGGTGCCCGGCGGGCGCACGCGCGGGCTGGCCCGCCTCCTGCCGGAATTCGGCGAGCCCGACGACGACGGCGCCGAGGCCCGCGCCCGGCTGTTCGAGCAGGTCCTTGGCCTGATGGAGCGGCTCGCCGAGCTGGAGCCGACCATCTTGGTCATCGAGGACGCCCACTGGGCCGATCGGTCCACCCGTGATCTGCTGTCGTTCCTCACCCGCTACCAGCAGCCGGACACCCGCCTGCTCACCCTCGTCACCTACCGCTCCGACGAGCTCCACCGCACCCACCCCCTGCGCCCGCTGCTGTCCGAGCTCAGCCGCATCGACTGGGTCGCCCGGCTGGAGCTGGGCAGGCTGAGCCGGCGCGAGGTGGTCGAGCAGGCCGCCGGCATCCTCGACGGGGAGCCCCTCGCTCTCGACGTCGACATGATCTACGCCCGCAGCGAGGGCAATCCGCTGTTCGTCGAGGCGCTGCTCAGCGGCGGCGAGGGCGCGGCCATGCCCGAGTCGCTGCGCGACCTGCTCCTGGCCGGCGTCGAGCGCCTGCCCGAGGACACCCAGGAGTTGCTCCGGGTGGCCAGCGCGGGCGGAGCCCGCATCGAGCACGCCCTGCTCGCCGCCGTCGCGGGCCTCGACGACGGCGCCCTGTCCCGCGCGCTGCGCCCCGCCGTCGCGGGCAACGTGCTGGTGGTCGACGGCGAGGGGTACGCCTTCAGGCACGCGCTGATCCGCGAGGCCATCCACGACGACCTGCTCCCCGGCGAGCGCACCCGCCTGCACACCCGTTTCGCCCAGACCCTGGAGCGCGCCCCCGCCATCCTTCCCGCCCTGCGCGGAGCGATCGAGCTGGCCCACCACTGGCACGCCGCGCACGACGCCCCGTCGGCGCTCCTCAGCGCGTGGCGCGCGGCGGTCGCCGCCAGGAAGTCGGCGGCCTACGACGAGCAGTTGCGCATGCTCACCAGAGTGCTGGAGCTGTGGGACACCGTGCCCGACGCGGCCGCGAAGACCGAGTGCGACTACATCGACGTGCTCAGGCAGACCATCACCGTGGCCCACCTGGCCGGGGAGTTCGAGCGCGGCATCTCGCTGGCCAAGGCGGCCCTGCGCGAGATCGACAGCGACGCCGACCCCATCCGGGCGGCCCAGGTGCTGCGGCAGCGCGGGCTCGTCAGATATGACCTCGGCCGGGCCGGGTTCGTCGACGACCTGCGCACCGCCGCCCGGCTCGTCCCCGCCGACCCTCCGACCGAGTTCCGCGGCAAGGTGCTGGAGAACCTCGCCCGCGTGCTCCACGGGCCCGACGCCTGCGCCGAGAAGGAAGCGCTGGCGGAGGAGGCCATGCGCATAGCCCGCCAGGTGGGTGACGCCGAGACCGAGGCACATGCCCTCATCACGCTGACCTGGACCCGGTGCCGCTACTCCAAGATGGAGGTCCAGGGCCCCGCGTTCGCGCGGGTGCGCGAGATCGCGAGCCGGGCCCCCACCTACCACGGGCTCATGCGGGCCGCCATCTCCGAGTCCGACGCGCTGGAGGGGGCAGGGTGGCACGAGGAGGCCGCCAAGGTCGCCCGCAGGGGCATAGCCGACGCCGAGGCGTATGGCATGGCACGCACCTCGGGCGCCTTCCTGGCGATCAACCTCGCCGAGCCGCTGCTCTCGCTGGGGCGCTGGGACGAGGCGCTGAACGTCATCCAGCGCGCCCTCGACGTCATGCCGCCCGCGCCCTACCGCGCGAGCCTGCAGGGCTTCGCCACCGACATCGCGCTGGCCCGCGGCGAGCTCGATCGGGCCGACGCGCTCTTCCAGTCATCGAGGAGCGTCATGGCCGCCGGCACCTACCGCGACCAGACGATCCTGCCGCACCTCCGCAGGGAGATCGAGCTGCTGATCGGGCGCGGTCGCGGCGACGAGGCGTTCAAGCTGGTCGAGAAGGCCCTGCGCGTGCACGACGGCAGCGCCGGCTCCCGCTACGTCTGGCCGGTGCTCGTGACGAGCGTCCAGGTGGCCGGTCCCCTGCTCGACGAGCTGCGCACTCTGGCGGGCGCGCAGGAGGCGGAGGGAGATCTTCAGGAGGCGCACCGTCTCACCTTCGCCGCCGAGGCCGCCCGGGAGTCCGGTTCGGCCGACCTCGCGACCTACGACAGGGCCGTGGCCGCCTGGGCCGCGCTGCGCCAGCCGTACGCCGAGGCCCGAGCCCTGCTCGGCGCCGCTCACGCCGCCGTCGCCGCGGGCGAGCGCGACGAGGCGGCCAGGCGGCTGTCGCGGGCGGCGCTCCTCGCCGGCGGGCTCGGCGCCGTGCCCCTGGCCGATGAGATCGGCTCCCTGGCGAGGAGGGCGCGCCTGCCGATCGCCGACGAGTCCGCCGCCCCTGATCTCCCGGCCGCCTCCGAGGGCACCGAGCTGAGGCTGACGGCCCGCGAGCACGAGGTGCTGCGTCTGGTGACGACCGGTCGCAGCAACCGCGAGATCGCCGCCGAGCTGTTCATCTCGGCGAAGACCGTGAGCGTGCACGTCTCCAACATCCTCGCCAAGCTGGGCGTCGCCTCCCGGGGCGAGGCGTCGGCGACGGCCCACCGCCTCCACCTGTTCGACAGCTAGCCCGACGGCCCTCGGGGCGTCCCCACCGTCATACGAGGTCGACCGGCGGCCGGCGACTACCCCGGCTCGTGGTCGTCGAGGAGGCCCGCGTCGTGCACCAGCAGCGCGATCTGGACGCGGTTGTTCAGCCGGAGCTTGGTCAGGATGCTGGAGACGTGCGTCTTCACCGTGGGGACGCTGAGGTGGAGCACGGCCCCGACCTGGGCGTTCGACCGGCCCTGGCCGAGGGCGACGGCGACCTCGCGCTCACGGCCGTTCAGCAGTGCGAGCCGGTCCCCGGCGCGGGCGCGGCGCCGGTCGTGGCTCGCCTCGGCGACGCGGGCGATGAGGCGACGGGTCACCGCCGGTGACAGGACCGGGTCGCCCCGTGCCACCCGGCGTACCGCGTCGACGATCTCATCGGGCGGGGTGTCCTTGAGCAGGAACCCGGCGGCTCCGGCACGCAGTGCCCGCAGGACATGCTCGTCGGCGTCGAAGGTGGTCAGGACGATGACCTCCGGCGCGTGGCGGCGCGCCCGCAGGGCCTCGGTCGCGGCCAGCCCGTCCATCACGGGCATCCGGATGTCCATCAGGACCACCTCGGGGGCGTGCCGATCGACCAGGGAAAGCACCTCGGCCCCGTCGCCCGCCTCGGCCACCACGCGGATGTCCGGGGCCCCGCCCAGCATCATCGCCAGCCCGGCGCGCACGAGCGGGTCGTCGTCGACGATGAGCACGCCGATCGCCGGAGGCTCCGATGGGGTCATGCGGGCCAGGGTAACCAGGCCGACAGCGACCAGCCACCCTCCGCGGTGGGCCCGTGCTCCAGGCGCCCGCTCGCCAGGGCGACGCGCTCCGCCAGCCCCACCAGCCCCTGGCCGGAAGACGCGGCTTCGAACTCGGGCCCGGGGACGCCGCCCGTGTCGTGGACCTGGACGGTCAGGCCCTGCCCCCGCGCACCCGACACCCGGACGCTGACCTCGGCTCCCGGGGCGTGCTTGCGGGCGTTGGTGAGAGCCTCCTGCACGATGCGGTAGGCGGTGCGGCCCACCCCGTCGGGGACGGCGCCGCCGGTCTCCTCGCGCAGGTCCACCCGCATCCCCGCCCGTACGGACTCGGCGGCGAGTTGCCGGATGCCGGCGAAGGTGGGCTGGGGAAGCTCGCCGACCGGGGCGCGCAGGACGCCGATGACCTCACGTAGATCCTGCAAGGCCTGGTGGGCGCTCTCGCGGATCACCTTGGCCGCGCGGGCGATGTCCTCGGGCGGGGCGCCGGGACGGAATTCCAGCGCGCCGGCGTGCACGCTCAGCAGCGACAGCCGGTGGCCGAGCACGTCGTGCATCTCCCTGGCGATCGCCTCGCGGGCGTGGTGCTGGGCCTGCTCCGCGCGCAGCAGGGCCTCTGTCTCGGCGCGGGCCGCGCGGTCACGCAGCGACAGCACGAGCCGGCGCCTGTTGTGGATGAACAGCCCCCAGCCGACGGCGGCGCCGTAGATGGCGACGGCCAGCAGGAACAGCAGCAGGCTTGGCGTGCCCGGCTCCGGGCGCAGCAGGACGTAGACGACCGCGGCGAGCACGCTCAGCGCGGAGACGGCCGCCGTGGTCCGCGGGCGCCGGTGCACCGCGACCGTGAACAGCGCCACCACCGTCGCACCGGCCACCAGCTCGGAGAACGCCGAAAGAGCCCCAAGCGCCACGGCCAGCCCGACCGGACGGCGGCGGCGCAGCCACAGCGCGGCGCATCCCAGGACGCCGGTGATCTGGTCGAGGTTGAACAGCCACTTCGGGACCGGCAGCGAGGACCCGTCCAGACGCGCGGCGGACGTCACGACCCCGTAGGCGACCGCCAGCGTGAACAGGGTGGTGTCAACGATCCAGTCCCGTCGGCTGCGCCGGTGGGTGCGGCTCGCAGGGGGGTCCATGCTCCCGAGGCTACCGATCAGGGAGGCGGGACTCAGTGGCCGGAACGGTGAGCGATACCTAAGTCGCGGTGGTCGATGCTTTCGTCGGCCGGGGTGCCCGCGCGACGATGCCTACGTCGGCCACCGTGCCGTCAGCGCTTACATCGGTCGGGAGTGGAGAGACCTGTGGCCGATCCGCCGCGGCGGCGCCGATCCCTAGCGTTGGCGGCATGCGCCAACCCCTCCAGTTGCTCGGGATGATCCTGATCCTCGAAGGTGTCAGCGGCACCATCGACCACCTCGCCGTCCAGCCCTTCTTCAGCTTGCTCCTCAACTTCTTCAACCGCGTCGTCATCCCCCGCGTGGACTTCCTGACCGGGTACGAGCTCTACGCGAACCTGAGCCTGGCGGTCCTTGGCCTGGTCCTGGTCATCGCCGCGGAACGCGCCCAGCCGTGACCCGGCGGGGCGCGTCCAGGGCGCGAGCCGCCTCCCGGGGCTAGCTCTCCTTCAGGCTCCGGTAACGGCGGATGAGGGCGTTGGTGGAGGAGTCGTGCGCGAGCTCGGGCTCGGCCTCGCTCACCAGCTCAGGGGCGATCTGACCCGCGAGTACCTTGCCCAGCTCCACTCCCCACTGGTCGAAGGAGTCGATGCCCCAGATCGTCCCCTGGGTGAACACGCTGTGCTCGTAGAGGGCCACGAGCACGCCGAGCAGGTGCGGCGTGAGCCGCTCGGCGAGCAGCACGTTCGTGGGACGGTTGCCTTGCATGACCCGGTGGGGCGCCACGTCCGGGGCGGTGCCCTCTGCGCGGATCTCCTCCTCGGTCTTGCCGAAGGCCAGGGCCTGAGCCTGGGCGAAGACGTTGGCCGACAGCAGGTCGTGGTGGTCGCGCAGCGGGTTGAGGCTCTTGCCGAACCCGATCAGGTCGACGGGGATCAACTTCGTACCCTGGTGGATGAGCTGGTAGAAGCTGTGCTGGCCGTTCGTGCCGGGCTCGCCCCAGTAGACCGGCCCGGTGTCGTAGTCGACGTCGTGACCGTCGCGGGTCACGTGCTTGCCGTTCGACTCCATCGTGAGCTGCTGGAGGTAGGCGGGGAACCGCTTCAGATACTGCTCGTACGGCATGACGCCGATGGTCTGCACCTTGAAGAAGTTCACGTACCAGACGGCCAGCAGGCCCATGAGCACCGGCAGGTTCTCGGCGAGCGGTGCCGTGCGGAAGTGCTCGTCCATCTCGTGGAAGCCCGCAAGCATCTCGCGGAAGTGCTCGGGACCGATGGCGAGCATGGTCGACAGCCCGATGGCGGAGTCCATCGAGTAACGGCCGCCCACCCAGTCCCAGAAGCCGAACATGTTGGCCGTGTCGATGCCGAACTCCGCGACGCGGCCGGCGTTGGTCGACACCGCGACGAAGTGCCGGGCGATCGCCTCGTCGGTGCCCAGCTGGCCGATCACCCAGTCGCGTGCCGAGTGGGCGTTGGCGAGGGTCTCCAGCGTGCCGAAGGTCTTGGACGAGACGATGAACAGCGTCTCGTCGGCGAACAGGTCGTGGGTCGCCTCCACGAAGTCGGTGGAGTCGACGTTCGACACGAACCGGAACGTCAGGTCACGCCTGCTGTAGTGGCGCAGCGCCTCGTACGCCATGACCGGCCCGAGGTCGGAACCGCCGATGCCGATGTTGACGATGTTCTTGATCGGTTTGCCCGTGTAGCCCTTCCACTGGCCCGAGCGGACGCGCCCGGCGAAGTCCGCCATACGGTCGAGGACCTCGTGCACCTCGGCGACGACGTCCGTGCCGTCGACGACGAGCGAGGCGTCCTTCGGCATCCGCAGCGCGACGTGAAGCACCGACCTGCCCTCGGAGGTGTTGATGGGCTCGCCCCGGAACATCATGTCCCGGCGCTCCTCCAGCTCCGACTCCCGCGCGAGCTCGGTCAGCAGGCGCAGCGTCTCGTCGGTGACGCGGTTCTTGGAGTAGTCGAGATACAGCCCGGCCGCTTCCGCGCTCATGCGCTCACCACGCCCGGGGTCCTCGGCGAACAGCTCGCGCAGGTGGCGACCGCCGGTCTCGGCGTGGTGCTGCTCAAGCGCCTTCCACGAGGCACGGTCACGGAGTGGGACGGTGGACATCGGTGGTTCCTCCGGTCGCTGGCGAGGCGGTTCTTGTAGGTCGATTCTTCACGCAATCGTCCCAGGCGGGACGCGGCTTCAGCCCGGACGGCGCGGGGCGGGCTCGCGGCCGGGCGGCTGGCGGATCGTCAGCTCGGGCACCGGGACCTCCGGGATCGGGCGGGTGACCGCCCGCCCGTCGACCGAGAGTTGCTTGCCGTAGTGGGTCAGCGTCAGTGGCTCACCTTCCATGAGCCGGTAGGTCGCCGAGCGCGGCGTGATGCCGACCCGCAGCAGGCGGCCGTGGTAGCGCAGCCGGAAGGCCAGCCGCGTTATGCCCGAGGGCAGCTTCGGCGCGAAGCACAGCCGCCCCTGGCCCAAGCGCGTCCCGCCGAAACCGGCGACCAGGGCGATCCACGTCCCGGCCAGCGCCGCCAGGTGGAGCCCGTCGACGGTGTTCTTCTCCAGGTCGTCCAGGTCCACCAGCGCCGCCTCGCCGAGGTAGCGGTAGGCGAGATCGAGCTGCCCCACCTCGGCGGCGATCACCGCCTGCGTACAGGCGGAAAGCGACGAGTCGCGGACCGTCAGCGCCTCGTAGTACGCGAAGTCGCGGGCCTTCTGCTCGGGCGTGAACGCGTCGCCGCGCAGCTGTATCGCGAGCACGAGGTCGGCCTGCTTGACCACCTGCTTGCGGTAGAGATCGAAGTACGGGAAGTGCAGCAGCAGGGGGTACTGATCGGGCCTCGTGCCGGCGAAGTCCCAGACCGCGTGCCTGGTGAACCCCTCGCTCTGGGGATGCACGCCAAGCCGCTCGTCATAGGGGACGAACATCGCGGTGGCCGCGTCCCGCCACGTGGCCGCCTCCTCCAGGGTGACCCCGAGCTGCTGCGCCCGGTCGAGGTGGCGGGTGACGGTCTCGGCCGCCTCACGCAGGTTCTGCTGGGCGAGCAGGTTGGTGTAGACGTTGTTGTCGGCGACGGCGCTGTACTCGTCGGGGCCGGTGACGCCGTCGATGCGGAACCGCCCGTCGGCGTCGTGGTGGCCGAGCGCGCACCACAGCCGGGCCGTCTCGACGAGCAGCGGCAGGCCGGTGTCCCGCTCGAACTCCGTGTCCTGCGTGGCGTCGACATACCGTACGACCGCGCAGGCGATGTCGGCGTTGATGTGGAACGCGGCGGTTCCGGCCGGCCAGTAGCCGGAACACTCCTCGCCGTTGATCGTCCGCCAGGGGAAGGCCGCCCCGCGCAGCCCGAGCTGGACGGCGCGGTCCTTCGCCTTCGGGAGGATCGACTTGCGCCACGACAGCACGTCCGCGGCGGCCCGGGGGTGGGTGTAGGTGAGCACCGGCAGCACGAACATCTCGGTGTCCCAGAAGGCGTGACCGTCGTAGCCGGAACCGGTCAGCCCCTTGCTGGGAATGGGACGGTCCTCCAGCCGCGCGGAGGCCTGCACCAGGTGGAACAGCCCGAAGCGGACGGCCTGCTGCACCTCGGGATCCCCCTCGACCTCCACATCGGCGCCCTCCCAAAACTTGTCGAGGAACCGCCGCTGATCGGCCAGCAGGCCGTCCCAGCCGACCAGCCGGGCGGCGGCCAGCGCGGCGACGACCTGGTCGTGCATGGCGGGCCGGGAACGCTTGGCCGACCAGCCGTACGCGAAGTACTTGACCAGCCGCAGCCGCCGGCCCGGCTCCAGCCGCGTGGCGATCGTGAGGCGGTTGACGTCGCCGCTGCCCTGGGCCTCGATCAGCGTGCCCTCGGGACCATCGACCTCGTGGCACATGGCGGCGGCCACCCGGAGGTGGCTGGCGCGGGTGCGGTGCACCATGATCGCCACTCCGTCGGTCACCGGGGCGTTCTCCTCCAGGACCAGGGGCGACTCCAGAGCCGCCGCGACGCGCGGGTCGCCGCCCGTGTACTCCACGGTCTCGTTGGCCACCAGCTCCGACTGCACGACCACGCCGCGCGACCGGTCGACGGGCTCTACCTCGTACAGGATCGCGGCCACCGCCCGGTGGGTGAACGACACCAGCCGCGTGGAGGTGACGCGCACCTCGCCTCCGGTCGGGGAGCTCCAGTGGACCCGGCGGGTCAAGGTACCGGCGCGCAGGTCGAGGACCCGCTCGTGCTCGTGCAGCCTCCCGTACCGCACGTCGAACGGCTCGTCGTCGACCAGCAGCCGGATCAGCTTGCCGTTGGTGACGTTCACCACCGTCTGGCTGGACTCCGGGTCCCCGTACCCCGCCTCGGCGTGCGGCAGGGGCCTCAGCTCGTACACCGAGTTGAGGTAGGTGCCGGGCTGCCCGTACGGCTCGCCCTCGTCGAGGTTGCCGCGCAGGCCGACGTGCCCGTTGGACAGTGCGAACACCGACTCGGTCTGCGCCAGCAGATCGAGATCGAGGCTGGACTCCCGCACCGCCCAGGGCTCGACCGCGAACGCCGGATGCTGGATCATCACGCCCCCGTCACCTCGCCACGACCGCCGAATCCATCACGTCCCGCCATCCTCGCGCGACCATCGTGCCCCCGCCCGCCGGACGAGACCGTCGCGTCACCGGCGTTCCAGCAGCTCGGCGAGGTCGGTGACCACGATGTCCGCGCCGTGCTCGCGCAGCGCGTCCGCCTGCCCCACCCGGTCGACGCCGACGACGAAGGCGAACTTGCCCGCACGGCCGGCCTCCACACCCGCCAGCGCGTCCTCGAACACCGCCGCCTCCGAGGGCTTGAGCCCGAGCGCCTCCGCGCCCGCGAGATACATGTCCGGTGCGGGCTTGCCCGCGAGATGCCGCTCGCGGGCCACCACCCCGTCGATCCGCGCCTCGAACAGGTCGGCGATGCCGGCGACGGCCAGCACCTTCGCCGTGTTGGCGCTCGATGACACGACCGCTCTGCGCAACCCCGCGTCCCGTACGGCCTTCACGTACCGCACGGAACCCGGGTAGACCTCGACACCGTCCCTGTCCATGATCGCTTGTACGAGCGCGTTCTTCCGGTTGCCCAGCCCGTACACGGTCAGCGCGTCAGCCTGATCGTCCGGCGACCCCTCGGGCAGGGTGATCCCGCGCGAGGCCAGAAAGCTCTTCGTCCCGTCCGAGCGCTCTTTCCCGTCCACGTACCGGTCATAGTCGGTCGTCGCGTCGAACGGCACGAACGGTTCTCTCGTACGCTCGGCCCTCCCCCGCAGGAACTCGTCGAACGTCGACTTCCACGCGGCGGCGTGCACCGTCGCGGTGCGCGTGAGCACACCGTCCATGTCGAACAGACACCCCCGCACCCCATCAGGCAACCCGAGCATCGGCCCCCCCGACCGTGATCTCCTCCCCTACGTACCCACCTGCGGCTTCGCCATCTCGGCGAGCCACTGTGGTGGATGGCCCAGCAGGCCGCGACCCCCACCGGGAAGTGGGAACCGACGAGCAACCGGTCGTGGCCGAGCACGTCGACCAGGTAACGCAGGGCGCGCCGGTCGAACACCATTGAGTCGTAGTAAAAGCGGCGGGCGTATTCCATGGGGGACGGGCCGTCGTCGTGCGCGAGTGCCCGCTGCGGCACGGGGGTTCCTCGTTCCACGTCCCGCTCCAGAAGTACTGGGCGCGGCAGCATGAGCGGGAAGCCGCCCGCCGCGTGACTGAACGAGATTCGCAGGTCGGGGCATTTCGCCGTGGTGCCTCCGGTCACCATCGACGGCGTGGCCAGCGCACCCTCCAGGCCCAGGACGTAGGTGCCAATCGCCGACACGGGCAGGCGGTCGATCGCGGCGGGCATGGCGTGCACGAAGATCGGCAGGTTCATCCGTTTCGGCCTCGGCGAAGAACGGCAGGAACCGCTCGTCGCCGATCGACGCGCCCCAGCACGTTCGAGGCGATCTCGACACCGTGGAGACCTGCCTCGCGATCGCGGGCAGCTCCGCGGCCGACGCTTCTGGATCCTGTAGTGCACGATGCCGAACCCGATCAACCTCGCCGGGTCGTGCGCTCAGCACGCCCGGCCGCTCATTGACACCAGCCCGGTGGACTACTTCGCCGACCCGCACAGCCCGTGGCAGCGCGGCACCAACGGGACTCCCGTGACGGCGGCCATCTGTAGTGGGGCGATGGTGTGAGCGGCCCGAGCCCTCGATAGCAGACGGGAGTGGAACGCTACGGCTTTTTGATCTTGCCGCTCGATTTCCAGTCGCTGTAGGTCGTTGCGAAGACGGATCTATAGATCTCCACACCGGGCACAGGCACGCACCATGCGATCTCGAACTTCTTTGGCCGATCCTCACCGTCGATGGCGAGCTTGAAGGTGATGTACGAGTCGGAGCTTGTTTCGGCGATGTCGCCGCCCATCCACGAACTGAGCAGCCCACGAAGCAGGCCGTTGGTCTTTTCGATCGGAAGAATCCCGTAGTAACTACGTCCTTTGCGCTTGAAGCGCGTGGAGTTGGCGACGACCTCCCGGATGACCGATGGACCGGCCGTTCCCGCAATCATGAGGCCGTACCAGTCAGGGTTCGCCGAAGCCATCTCTTCGATGGGGGATCCCTTCGCGCCCCGCCGCTTGGGGTAGATCGTGTTAGCCACGACCACATAACGACGGCCGACTCCCTCTTCGGACTCGAGCTTCACATCGAGATCGTCTTCATCCATGTGGTTCACGAACCGGCCACTTGCTCTGCCCCCCGCACTACTCTGGGTGAACCCCCCAGCGAAGCTGAACGTCCCGGCCGGGGTGGTCTCCAGCGCCAACTCAATCGCGGCGGCCAACTCTGCGGTGGTACCGGGTGGTGGGGCTGGCCGAGCCGGTGAGGGCTCAGCCTTCACCGGGGTCGCAGCGATGGACGGCGACCTAGGACTCGTGCTCGCGGAACTCGGGCGACTGTCCTGAACGGTAACGACGCTAGTCCGCTTCCTGTCCTGATCCGCATCGACCGATAGCACCTTCAGGGCGACGACCGCCCCGAGCCCAACGGCAATCACAGCCGCCTTGCCGACGAGCACAAGTCTTCGGCGGCCCTTGGGGGCAGTTGATACAGCAGCCGATACGTCAGGCCAGCGCAACTCCCCGGCAGGGAGGATCCACGTTCGGTTCAACAGCGCAGTGACATCGTCAGCTGCCCCAGCGTCTTCGATCACCTGGGTTCCTTGGTACGTCCGCCAGGCCTCGGCGACCGTAGCCAGCAACTCGTGCGAGGTCGGGCGTGTCTCAGGGGACTTGGCCAGGGCTTTATCAACCAGGCCGCGTAGGACGTCGGGGACCATGGAGGTGTCGACATGTTCGTTCAGCACCTTGAGTGCCAAGACTTCCGGGCGTCCGGTCCCGTAGGGCGGAGCGCCTGCAGCCGCGTAGACGACGAGCATCGCCCAGCCGTACACATCGGCGGGTGGTCCGGCTGGCGCGTCGCCGTACTCCTCGGGACTCACCCACCCTGGCGAACCGATGAGAGTGCCGCTGCGTGTCATCACACTCGCATCGAGTGCGCGGGCGATCCCGAAGTCGACAAGCTTAGGACCGTTCGGCGAGAGAATGACGTTCGATGGCTTGATATCGCGATGCACGACACTCGCCCCGTGCACAGCCACCAGCGCTTCGGCGAGCCCGGCGGCGAGCCCGAACAACTCGTCCCCCTGAAGTGCCCCGTGAGCTCTGACCTGGGCCTCAAGCGTTGGCCCTGACACGTACTCGGCAGACAACCACGGCCGAGCAGCGCTCCCGTCAGAGTCGAGAATCCGCGCGGTGCAGACGCCCTTCACGCGGCAGAGGACGGAGATCTCCCGAGCGAACCGTGCCCGGAACTCCGGGTCACTGGCGTATGAGGCATGAACCACCTTTACTGCTACGCGTACACCACGGGCATCGATACCCGCGTAGACGACACCCATGCCGCCGGCTCCGAGACGGCCGACGAGCTGATAAGGACCGATCCTCGGCGGGTCCTGCCTGGTAAGCGGGAGGAGAGCGGCGGTCGCCGTCACTTGCTGGGTCACCTGACTCCGTTCGGGGAGAAAGTGCGGCGATGGTCAACTAATCGCGCGAGGAGTTCAGAGATGGTTTTATCCCACCTCGCTCAAAAAAACTGATTCCAACCTGAGATCGCAGGTCACAGGCTCGTTGCAGTCCCGATTCGGGTGTGAGAGCCAGGGGTAGGAGCTCCAACTTCGGGCGCGGACCGCAATGCTCGCCGATCCTGTCCTGGCACGAGGAAAGCGCCGCGCCTTAGCCTGAAGTTGTCGATGCTCCAGGAAACGTCTGGGCCTATGAATGACGGTGGCACGCCCATGAGTTTCGGCGGCACAGGCCGAACGCGCGCTGAAGGCGTCGATCCCTTCGCGTCCGCGCCGGGGACGGCACCTGATCGAGATCGCGCGGGCTCGCCTTCTGCAGCGGAACGATGAAGCCGTTCTCGAAACTCTGGTCCTCGCCCATGGTGCCGCGCCCGAAACGATCAAATACAACGGGTACGCCCGACGTATGACACTGGAGCTCTCGGAGGCAGGGCCTGCCCATCTCCAACCCCGTGCCCGAGATCTGGCGAACAAAATCGGCCTTCTGCTCTGACCGAAAGTCGGGGGTAGGAACTGTGTGAGGTGACCCCCGGAACGTGGACACGGGGGGTTATGCCGCGTGCGTGAGCTTAGCGGCTTGGTGGTGTTGCTGTTCAAACTCCACAGGTGACAGGGGAACGTCCCGGAGCGGCGGTGTCCCCCTGTGGGTGACCGCACATTGGTTGCGCTGGTGGATCGGCCGTCGTCAGGCCTCTCGGGTGGGTTCGATGGCCAGGACCTTGCGGAACTCCGCAATGGAGGGTCGATCCTGCTGCTCGTGCGGTACGGCGCGGAGGACCATTTGGCCGGTTTCGATGATGTGACGGCTGCGGTAGGTCGGCGTGAGTGCCTCGATGGTCGTCGCCGCCTGGCGTAGGCCCTCGTCGACGCCGCCCTGGACGACCATGCAGAGGGCCCCGTGGAGTTGAACATTGGTGCGGTACTGATAGTCAGGGGTCAACTTGAGCACGTTATACCGGGCGGTGTCGGCCGCCGCCTCCACGCCTGCAGCGGCGTATGCCCAGCTTTCGGCGAAATGAATCTGATCTGGTTTCCAGAAGCCGTACTGGTCTGCGGTGACGCCCTTCTCTGCGGTCACGTGCAGCATGGTCAGCGTCTTGAACGCCTCGTCATGCCTGTCGAGCATCGACAGGGCCTTGACTTCGGTGGTCAGCAGATCCACGGTCGGTTTCCCTGCGAGCCGCTGGGCGTGGCGCACCAGGCGCAGGACGGTCTGCGGGTCGCGCTGGCCGTACAGGCCCTGTGCCGCCTCCTGGCCCCGGACCATCAGCTGCAACGCCAGGTCGCCGGAGGCATCGGCCGCTTGGCGTGCGGTGTACGACCAGCGGATGGCTGCTCCGTGATCGCCCAGGCGGGTCAGCGCGTTGGCGTGAATAGAAGAGAGTGCCGCCATGATGCGATGCAGTTCGGTCGCGTCGGCTGGGGTGGCGGTGTCGAGCTGCCGCCGTAGTGACATCAGGTCGATGAGGAGGTCGGCGGCGACCTGGGCTGGAGGGCGGGTGCGTAGGGCGTGAAGGTGGTCGGCGCAGGCCAGCTCCCAGTCTTCGACCTCTCGGTGGAGATGGCCGAGGGACAGATCGAGGAGTTGCCGGAGGGGTTCACCGGAGATGCCGAGGGTTCCGAGTCCGGCGAGGAGGTGCAGGGCGGCGCGACGTTCCATTTCGTCGTCTCCGTTGCGATATGCAAGGTTTTCCCAACATGTACCCGCGCGCAGCCGAACCGACTCGGCGGCAGCGTTCGGCCGCGTGAGCGTTTCGTACAGCGCAGTCAGGATGCCGTGCGCGCCGTACACCTGATCCAGGCGGGGGATCATCTCGGGCGGCGGAGTGCGCTCGCCGCGTTCCCATTTGGCTAGGTTGGAAAAGTCGACGTACAGCTCCGAGGCCGCCCGGCGTAGCCCGAGGCTTGGTTTGCTTTCGCGGCAGTGGCGCAGGACCGCGCCGAACAGGTGCCAGGGGGAGGCGTGCGGATCGATCGGGTCTGCGGTCATGTCACCCCTTGTGATCGTGGTCTCCGGCGTGGCCACGCCTGACCACGCCGTTGCCCTTCCACCACCGTCGATCACTGTCCATGATGACACTGCTACAGCTGGTAGCGACCCGAAATGGCGGGACCCGCAGGCGATTACAGCGCCGTGCGGGTCCCTCGATCAGGAAGAGTGGTCCTGACCTGTGGTGCAGCTTAAACGCCTGTGGCGTCTGTTGGGGTGCCGTCGTGCCAAGCGGATCGGCCGGCACACCGTCGGACAGCCGTACGTCGAGGTCGAACGTGGCGAACCCGACCCGGGCGACCGCGCCGCCGCCGTGCTGCTCGACCGGCTGGAGCCGGCATGGACGATCCTGTACGGGCCGTGGAGCCGCCGTTTCTACGCTCTGGCCCTCATCCCGACCTCTGAGCCACTGGTCGTGGAGGCCCGCACCACCCAGGATCTCCTCGAGCAGATGCGCCAGGCCGAACAGGACATGATGATCGCCGTCTGGCCGGTCGCGGCGGCCGCGGCGGCCGCGGCGGCCGCCTGAGCCGACACCGTCCTGCGGTTGCCTGAGCATCGCCCCAACATCACCCAGCCGTGACGCGCAGTACCGCCGCGCGCGGATTCGGCCTGCCGTACGCCGTGAACCTGACCCCCAGAACGAAGGACGACCGCACTCGATGAGCACCCCTGCCCTGCGAACGGAGACCGCTGCCTTCCCCGCCACGGAGGCGTCCGTGGGTGAGGCCCGGCGCTGGCTGAGCAAGATCTTGGACGGGCATACCTGCTGCGACCACGCGGTCTGGCTGCTGTCGGAGGCGGCGACGAACTCCGTGGCGCACACCGGTTCGGCCGTGGTCGGGGTCACCGTGGCGATCGAGGAGAACGGCGACGTGCGGGTCGAGGTCGCCGACGAGGGCGCGCCGACCATCCCGAGCATCCCCCCTCACCCGGGCGACGACCTCGCCGCCTCGGGCCGAGGGATCCGCCTGATCCGCGCACTGGCTTCCAGTTGGGGTTTCACCGAGGAGCGCCCCCGCTGCGTCGTATGGTTCGTCCTCTCCCCACGCGACCTGGACTGGGCGAGCGAGAGCCTGCTGTGTGACGTCTACACCGACCCGATCCCATGAATAGGGCGTGGAGCATCTCGGCCAGGTCGTCCTCATAGCCGTCCCAGGCGACGTACGTGGGAGAGAGTTGCACGGCCGGGATGCCGTACCGGGCGGCCAGCAGGGGTGCGGGCAGCCCGCCGATGTCATAGAGCAGGAGGTCGGGCTGGTCGTCGTCGTACCGTTCGATGAGGCGCGGCAGCACCGCGGTCGCCTCGTCGAGCAAGACCCGCATCGCCGACGGCGGGCAGGCCAGGCAGTCGCGCCGCCTCTGGCGCGGCGCATACGAATGGAGTCGATCACTAGCGTGACCCGCTGACGGGCCCAACTGGATTACCGCTCGGCTTCCGGTGGGCCTGCGGTTCCGAGGGCTTGGGGACGACGGTGGTGGCTTCGGCCGCGAGGCCGTCCGGTCGGTCGCGTCCGGATGGTCACCGTGGGTGACGCTCATCCAGTCCCCGTCACGAACGGTGAACGCCGCGCCATATCCGTCGAACATCGATACTCAATCTTCGCATTGGTGTCTTGAAGCACTTCTGCCCCAATGGGCATAGTTGTCCAAAAATCACCGGCGTAACAGCCGGGTCGTGAGTCCTTCGGGGCGGACCACGGACCGCTGCTGCCTACGGCGCCCAGCACGCGCGGAATTGGACATGATGGATGAGCTCGCCCCCACCGATCCGCTCGAAGCTTCTCAGGATCCTCCTGATTCCGCTGGTCTCCATGATCGCCCTGTGGGGGTTCATCGCCTACTCCAGCGTCGATGAGATCGCGACCATCTCCCGGACCCAGAATCGCTGGGAGGCCATCGGGTCGCCGGTACTGCAGCTGATCATCGAGCTCCAGCAGGAGCGCCAGCTCTCCGCCGAGGCGGTCGCCGGCACCGGTGCCGACAAGCCCCTGGCGGAGCAGCGGAAGGTCACCGACGCCCAGGTGCGGCGGCTGCGCCAGGTGATCGGGTCCATCGACCTCCAGGGCGGGACCGCCGACGCCCCCGCCGAGGTACGTGCCCTGGTGACGGCACTTGACGGGCTGGAGGGGCTTCGCGCCTCCGCCGACGGCGGCAGGCTGTCCCCGCCGCTCAAGATCCTCGACGCGTACAACGATCTGATCGCCGCCGTCAACCGGCAGTTCAGCGACGCGGACGCGCTGAGCGACGTGTCCTCCTACCGAGCGGTCCGCGGCAGGTTCGCCTACAGCGCCACCGCGGAGTACCTGGGCAGGGAACACGCCGTCCTCACCAGCACGATCGTGCACCGCCTGATGACCCCCACCGATCGCGCCGCGTTCGTCGCCGGGATGAGCAACCGGAGGCTGGTCCTCGCCAACGCCGGACGGGACGTGGGCCCCGAACTGCGAACGCACTACGAGGAGCTCGTGAAGAGCGCCCCCTACGAGCGGCTGCTGGCGGTGGAGGACGCGCTGTTCGTGTGGGACACCAGCGGTGCGCCTCCGGTGCAACCCTCCGTGTGGAAGAGCGACGCCGGGGCCCTCATCGGCAAGATCAACCGGGATACCCAGTACGAGCTGGTCCGCGCCGCGACCGAGGCACAGCAGCTCAAGACGGCCGCGTACTGGCGGATCGGACTGGTCCTGGGCCTCGGCCTGCTCGCGGTCATCGTGTCGGTCGTGCTGTCCTACCGGTTCGGCCGTTCCATGATCACCGAGCTGGGGCGGCTTCAGGTGTCGGCCGTGGAGCTGGCCGAGGAGCGGCTGCCGCGGCTGGTCGAGCGGCTGCGCAGGGGCGATGACGTCGACCCCGCGACCGAGGCCCCCGGCCTCGCCAGCGCCGGCACCGCCGGCACCGCCGAGGTCGACCGGGTCGTGCACGCGTTCTCCGCCGTGCAGCGCACCGCGGTGGAGGCCGCGGTCGGCCAGGCGACGCTCCGCAAAGGTGTCTCCCAGGTCTTCCTCAACCTCGCCTGGCGCAACCAGGCACTGCTCCACCGCCAGCTCACGCTCCTCGACACGATGGAGCGCCGCGTCGAGGAACCGGAGATCCTGGAGGATCTCTTCAAGCTCGACCACCTGACCACCCGCATGCGGCGGCACGCGGAGAACCTGATCATCCTGTCCGACTCGGCCCCCGCCCGCAGATGGAGCGATCCGGTGCCGATCTTCGATGTGGTGCGCAGCGCCGTGCTGGAGGTCGAGGACTACACCCGCGTCACCGTGCCCCCCATGCCGCAGGCCCCGCTGCTGGTGGGTGCCGCGGTCGCCGACGTGATCCACCTGATCGCCGAGCTGGTGGAGAACGCCACCGTCTTCTCGCCGCCCGACACCGCGGTCCACATCCGGAGCATGACGGCGGCCAACGGCTTCGCTCTGGAGGTCGAGGACCGGGGTCTGGGACTGAGCCAGGACACCCTCGACGAGCTCAACGCCAAGCTCGCCGACCCGCCGGAGTTCGATCTGGTCGACACCGACCGGCTCGGCCTGTTCGTCGTGGCCAGGCTCGCGGCCCGGCACGGTATCAAGATCGTGCTGCGGCGCTCGCCCTACGACGGCACCACCGCGATCGTGCTGTTGCCGTCGAGCCTGCTCGCCACCTCGGAGGTGCCGGTCGTCGATGACGCGCCGCGCTGGGTGGGTCAGTCCGGGCCCGCCCGTCCCGACAGGCCCGTACGGGCGCTGGGCACGGCACCGGAGGCACGGCCGAGGGCGCTCTCCGGCACGCAGGACCAACTGGTCGACGTCCCGCAGTCCCCGTCGGGATGGTTCCTGAGCGAGCAGCGGAACAACCCGGCCCCCGTACGGCGGGCCGTGTCCGTGCCAGGCGATGACGATGACGACCTGGACGGATTGCCGATGCGGGTACGGCAGGCCAACCTGGCGCCGCAGCTTCGCCAGACGCGTTCCCCGGAGCAGCACGACGTCTCCGTGCGATCCCCCGAGGAGCTTCTGGAGCTCATGTCGTCCATGCAGCGAGGCTGGCAGCAGGGCCGAGGCCAGGCCGAACAGGCCCAAGAAATGTGGAACCGAAAGGAGGGCCATCCCGATGCCCGACCCAAGACCTGAACTGAGCTGGCTGCTCGACGACCTGACCCATCGCGTCCCCGGCATCCGGCACGCCATCGTGCTTTCCGCCGACGGACTGGCCATGGGCGGCTCCCGGGAGCTGACCCGGGAGGACGCCGAGCACCTGTCCGCCATCTCCGCCGGCAGCCACAGCCTCGCGCTGGGCGCGGGACGGCACTTCGGCCTCGGCGGCGTGCGGCAGACCATCATGGAGATGGAGGACGGCTTCCTGTTCGTCACCGCTGCCGGGCAGGGCGCCCGGCTGGCTGTGCTGGCCGCGGGCGACGCCGAGCTCGGCATGGTCACCTACGAGATGGCGCTCCTGGTCAAGCGCGTCGGCGAACACTTGTCCGCCCAACCGAGGGGGGCGGCTCCGGCGCCCGCCTGGAACGGCGCGAGGTCGTGACGGGAGACGATCCCGGGCCGCTGATCAGGCTTTTCGGGCTGACCGGCGGCCGTGCGCGCCCACTGGGCGAAACCTTCGACCTGGTGGCCATCGTCACGACAGTCAGCATGTCCTTCGAGCCGGCGGACCTGAGCCCGGAGTATCTCGCTGTGCTGTCGGTGTGCCACAGGCCCACCCCGGTGGCGGACGTCGCGGCGCGGCTGAAGCTGCCGCTCAACATCACCCGCGTGATCCTCGGCGACCTGCGGCGTGAGGGCCTTGTGACCATCGACAGACCACAGCCTGCGGCGCAGGCGATCGACGAACGCATCTACAGGGAAGTGCTGCATGGACTACGCGGCCTCTGAGCCGGGAGTGACCGAGGTCGCCCCGGCGATGGCCATCAAGATCCTCATCGCCGGCGGCTTCGGAGTCGGCAAGACGACCATGGTGGGTACGATCAGCGAGATCCGGCCGCTGCACACCGAGGAGCTGCTCAGCGAACGAGGTGTCGGCGTGGACGACACCTCGGGCGTGGAATCCAAGATCACCACTACCGTCGCGCTGGACTTCGGCCGCATCACCATCCGCGAAGGACTGTGGCTCTACCTGTTCGGCACCCCGGGCCAGGACCGGTTCTGGTTCATGTGGGATGAGCTGGCCCTCGGCGCGCTCGGTGCCGTCGTGCTCGCCGACACCCGCCGCCTGGAGGACAGCTTCCCGGCCGTGGACTACTTCGAGCAGCGCGGGCTGCCGTTCGTGGTCGCGGTCAACTGCTTCGACGGGGCCCGGCGCCACGACCCCGCCAAGGTACGGCGGGCGCTGGGGCTGGACGGGGTGGCACCGATCATGCTCTGCGACGTGCGTAACCGCGAGTCGGTCAAAGACGTGCTGACCACGCTGGTCACCTACGCGGTGGGAGGCGCCTTCAAGGACCCCGCCGTGCCTGACGGGAGCGCCGTGCGGACCACCGCGTCACCCGTGCCGGGCTCGGCCGGCTGAGCAGCGAAAACGGCCCCGGTGTGTTCACGCCGGGGCCGCCCCTTCCGGGCCGTCGCACGTGAGAGTCCAACGACCCGAATACCATTTTACCGCTGGCAAACGTCCCATTGCTGGTAGAGCCCCAATCCGAACACACCGGCACAAAAATCGAACGGCCTTTGGCCAGGAGCCGTCTCAGTGAACCTGAATTACTACCAGACCCTCGTAGCGGTGGCCGACGACTCCCCGGTCACCGAGAGCGTGGTCCCCCCGGATCGCGGCGCGGGCAAGACCATCGCCGCGGTGCAGTACGAGATGCTGGCTGGCAGCCCGTACGTCTACACGCAGGAAGATGTGCTGTTCGAGTCCTGGTTCAGGCGCCAGGACCTGCCGGACGCCTCGGAGCAAGAGGTCGCCCGGCTGCGCGACGAGTTCTTCTCCAAATCACAGGCCTGCCTGCGTGCCTCACCATTGCCCAAGAAGTACGGCTGGGGCCTGGTCTTCGACACCGAGGGCAGGGTTGCGCTCTGCCCGATGGACTCCAAGGAGTACCAGGACCTGCTGACCGACGGCAGCATGAAGGTACTCAAGGCCATGCGCTCCAGCCGAACGTCCGCCACCCCGAACCGCCCGCCTCGATAACGGTCCCCACCCCGCCGGATCGGCCTTCACCTTCCGAGGGATGATGGTTCCATGATCACCCTCACCGTGCTCGGTGGTTGCGGTGCCTGGCCGGCCGCGGGGCAGGCGTGCAGCGGCTACCTGATCGAACACGAGGGCTTCCGGCTCCTGGTCGACCCCGGGTACGCCACGCTTCCCAGGTTGCTGGAGCTCGTACCCGCCGCAGGCCTGGACGTCGTGCTGGTCAGCCATGGCCACCCCGACCAGTGTCGCGCTGTCAGGTCACGAGCGCACGGGATTTACGGCTGCGCCAGGCAGGGGGCATTCGCGATTCCGACGGACAGTTCCTTTCCTGACCTGCCCAGCACGCGGATGGCGTTGGTGTCTTCGGAGTAGGCCACTTCCGCCGCGGCGTCGCATATCTGTTTGGCTTTGCCGGATTCCCCGTCATCGAGGGCCGTCTTGATCGACACCGAGGTGCACTGCCCCTCCACGGCGACCGACCGGATCTCGGGCCGCCGCACACGCTGCTTTACCTTGTCGGCGGTCTCACCGCAGGAAGCCTCGGCCGGCGCCGCCGCGGTCTGACCGTTCCCGGTCGAGATGTCCACCGTCGGCGTGCTACCGCCCGCACCCCCGCAACCGGAAAGGATTAGCAGCGCCGTACCCAATACGATCAAACGTTTCCTTGAGATCACGGACGCGACGCTACGTCGAGCGCCTTGCAACCGCCTTTCACCGCGTACAGATCCACGCCGACTACGGACGGCCGCCTGATATCGAGGTTGCTGCCCCAAGCGGCTTGTGGTCCTGGGCTCTGGTGGAATTGTGGGGTGAGTGGGCTGGAGGTGGCGATCCTCGTCGGGCTGCAGGGATCCGGCAAGACCACCTTCTACCGGCAGGTGCTGGCGGCGACGCATGTCCACGTGAGCAAGGACAACTTCCCCAACGCCCGGAAGCGGCAGCGACGCCAGCTCCGAATGGTCCGGGAGGCGTTGAGCGAGGGCCGGGACGTCGCGGCCGACAACACCAACCCCTCGGCCGAGGAGTGGCGCCCGCTCATCGACGTCGCCAGGGCGCACGGGGCGCGGGCGGTCGGCTACTGGTTCCCACCCGACCTGGCCGGCTCGCTGCGACGCAACGCCCTAAGGGCCGAGAAAACCCGGGTGCCGGAGATCGGCATCTATGCCACGCTCAAACGCCTGCGCCGCCCACGACCGGCCGACGGGTTCGATGAAATCTTCGTCGTCGGTTTCAGCGGGGACGGAGGTTTCACGATAGAGGGAGAGACGTGAACAGCAACGAGCTGGAAGCCCGGATGCGAGCCAGGGAGTGGTTCCACTCGCTGACCCTGATGCCCGGCGCGTGGGCGATCATCCGGGTGGACGGCCGCAGCTTCTCCCGCTACACCGAGCAGCGTTTCGACAAACCCTTCGACCCGCGCTTCTCGGCGCTGATGGTGGACACCGCGCAGAGGCTGCTGGAGGAGCTCGGCGGACGGTACGCCTACACCGAGAGCGACGAGATCTCCGTCGTGCTGCCTCCGGCCTTCGACCTGTTCGGCCGCGAGGTGGAAAAACTGGTGTCGGTGTCCGCGTCCGTGGCCGCCGCGGCCTTCACCCACGCCGCCGGGGAACCCGTGCACTTCGACAGCCGCATCTGGCTCGGCAACTCGATCAACCACGATGCGGTTCAGCATGACCATGGGGCCTGAGGCGAGCGGAGTCAGTAGGTCGTAACAGCATCTGGCTCCAGTCGGTGTCCTCGGGCCGGCCGGCTTTCCGCCTCGATCACTTTTCACCTCACCGGACGATTTCGATAAGAGCCGGGTTGTACGCCTCAGGCCAGCAGCGGCTCAGCGTCCACGTCATGTCCATACAGCCAGGCGTTGTGCCGGAGGATGTCCCCGTCGCGCAGCCCGGCATCGCGCTCGCGTTGGCCGCTCCCGTCGGGCATGTGGTTGTACTCAGCGCGGCCCCGGCTCATCAGCTGCACCTCGCTCGCCCGAGGCCGGCGGGTCGCCTCGTACGCCAGCAGGGCCCCCGGCACCGAACCGCGGTCGGCGTCCCGCAGGCAGCGGGCGAGCACGGCGGCGTCCTCGATGGCCTGGCCCGCTCCCTGGGCGAAGAACGGCAGCATCGCGTGCGCGGCGTCGCCGAGCAAAGAGACGCGACCGCTCGTCCACCGTTCCAGCGGGCTGCGGTCGTAGAGCGCCCAGCGCTTGGTGCTCGGCGCGGCGTCGACCAGCTGTCGCAACGTCGCGTCCCAGGTCTGGAACTCGCGGGCGAAGTCGGACAGATCGCCATCCGCCGTCCACGACTCCAGACGCCATTCACCGGCCGGCACGACGGCGACGACGTTCACCAGCCGCCCGCCGGAGACGGGATAGTGCACGACATGCCTTCCGGGGCCGAGCCACAGCGTCTGCACGCGCCGACGCGCCTGCTCAGGTACCTTCTCGACCGGAATCAGGGCACGGAACGCGCTCAGGCCGGAGAACCGGGGCACCACCTCGGTGACGATCAGCGGCCTGATGGCCGAGTGGATGCCGTCGGCTCCTCCCCCATCGGCTGCGAGTAGATGACCCGCCCGTCCTCCCACCGCCGGAACTCCCACGCCTCCTCCAGCGAGACGGCGACGCGCGAGAGTGCGTCCCCCAGGCCGAGCCGCGTGATCAGCCTCACCATGTTGGGCGCCATCATCACACCGGCCCCCACCTCACGCAGCACCCGCGCCTGCTCGTACACGACGGCATCGACGCCGGCCGCGCGCAGATACAGCGCCGCCGCCAGCCCCCCGAGACCGCCACCCACGACCGCCACCCGTAAGCTCACAGACTCCCCCAGACAGGACCTTCAGGTACATCCATTGTTGAGTGGCCGTCCGACTTTGCGAGGCTTTGTGGGGATAAGTCACCTCCACATCGGTACGACGGACAGCGCCGATACCCTCATGCCGCCGCCTGCGCCGGGCCCGGTGCAACCGGACGAAGAACGTGGCGGTGGAGCAGCCGACGACCTTCGCCGCTCCACGGCCCGCAGCCCGGTGAACCGGTCCCGAGGACCAGGTTCGCTCATGCGCCCTCCCTTCCCCTAAGTGCGCCATCACCAGGGAAGTGAGCGAATCGCACCACTTCTTACAGCTCGCCGGGAATATGTGCATCCACCCAGCGGAGGGTGGCTACGCGCTCTCGTGCCAGATCTTCAGACGGCCCTCTTTCTTCAGCCGCCGCTGCAAGCTGATCGAGTATCCGGCGGTCGCGAGAGTGGCGAGCAGAGCGGCCGGAACCCAATAGAAACCTGCCGCGTCCAGCTGATCCTCGGGGACGCCGGCGATCAGCGCCCCGGCGAACGCTCCGATCACGCCGTAGGCCGCGAGCGCATGCCAGGCGAGCAGGCGGCTGAGCCGAACGGCTCTGGTCACCGTGCGGACGCCGACCATGCCGCAGACCCGCCAGATGACCGCGCACGAAACCCCGACCGTCCAAGCCGCGATGAGCCATCCGCCCGTGGGATTCATCCCCGCCACAGCGGTTGGCACCAGGGCGAACAACAGTGAGAAGGGCAGGCACATCGCCACCGCGCACGCGTACATGCGGATGTTGTCGTCGTCCAGCTCGGCCGCGAAGCTCCGGACGCGAGCACGTCGACGCGATCGGTCGCCTCGCGCGCCGCGGCCACCGCGCACGGCCTTGACCGCCCACCACAGCAGGCCCACCATCGCGACGACGATGATCAGGCCTGGGGTCGAATGGCCGTCCACACGGTGGCCACGAATGCCAAGGAGCGAGGCGACCTGGTCGCCACCGGCGTCCACCAGCCAACTCCAGATGTGCTGAGCAGCCGCCAACGCCGCAAGGGCGACGATCACCAGCAGGCAGCCGGCGACATCCTTGGCCCTGAACTTCTGGTCGTCGTCGGCGACGGTGTCCTCGGGGATCGGTGATGTCCCAGGGTGGAGCAGCAGGTCGGCGATGGTGGCGCGGAGGTCGGCATGGACGGTGACGGGACCGAGGCCATCGGCGGCGGTCAGGGCCGTACGGCACGCCTCGGCATCACCCTGGTATGCATGGATCAACGCCTGGAGCAGCAGAGGGAAAGGATCGCCCGGCTGGTCGACGGCAAGCCGGTCCGCATACGCACGGGCCCAGGGAAAACGGCCTTTTTCGCACCGTTTCAGCACGTGGGCGATGGCATCGGCCGCGTTCGCCGAGTGATCCCACTCATCCTCAACCGTCATGACGGTCCAGGGCAGACGACTCCGGGGCCCGCCCCCGCCAAATCCTTGTGCGGGCCATCGCACCGCGTGGGATGACCATCGTTCCATCATTGCGAATACGAGCGGGTTTCAGGTGGTTCCTGCTCAGGAGGTGGCGGAAGCCATCGTGATGTTTCGCGACAGTGTCATTCTAGAGGAACTTATACCTCTTCTCGACCATCTAGCTGAATTCCGGCGCCCCCTCGAAGATCTTCCGAGCATCCCGAGGCCTCCACTTACGAAGATGGACTACAACAGGTTCTCCCCGGATGTCCGTTATCGCATGAAGCACGCTCTGGCATATGTCAATTACGTGGAGAACTACTACAAGAGCCGACTTGACCCCAATGAACGCGACGAGGTCGCGATGGGCTTCCGCGGACACTACGAGCTGATCGCGCAAACGTGCGATGACTCCGACACCATCCTGTGGCAGCTTGAGAGGCATATCCTTGGCAATGCCTCGCAACAGTCCCCCATGGAACTGAACGCACTCGTTGTCCTGATGTACTTCTTCGGCGAGTGTGAGATCTTCAAAGTGCCACCCGAGAACTGGGTTCCTGAGATCGAGATGGGAGTAGCCAGGTGATCGTACCGACCAAGGGGGTTGCTCCACAGCGTGCGCTGCTGGCTGTGGGAGCTCAGATCGTCATCGCTACGGAGCGACAACCAGTCACCGTAACCCAGGCCTGGCGCCGCCTTCTGACGTGGCGTGACGAGAACAATCATCGTGCCCCTCTGACGTTCTGGTGGTTCGCCCTCGCACTGGACCTGCTGTATGCCATGGGTCTGATCGAGCTTGATCGTGACCTGCTGATCTTCCGGGCTCGTGACGATGTTGCATAGCCTGAGTTCTGATGACCATAGGTTCCGAAAGATCCACTTTGGTCCAGGTCTTAACATTCTCGTGGCCGAGCGTACTAACATCTCGAGCGACACCGACAGCCGAAACGGCTCCGGAAAGTCGAGCATGGTGGAGTTACTCCATTTCCTTCTGGGCGCCCGCAACGAAACCAGGGCACTGTGGGGAAACGAGAAGATCCGCAGACACACTTTCGAGTTGAGTCTCGACTGGCCCGGCCGCGTCAGACCGCTGACAGTACATCGCTCGCCAGCCTTCCCAAAAACTTTGATCATCGATTCGGACGTCACACGGAACGCGCCAGCAACCTTGTTCGAACAGGCGGCCCAAATATCGTTAAAAGACTGGCAACAGGTGATCGAGCGGGATCTCTACGGAGTTAACTCCAAGGGAGGGGAGATCAGCGGCAGAACGCTACTCTCCTTCGCGATACGCCGCGTCAATACCGGCGGTTTCCTTGAGCCGACCAGAACATTTGCTCAGCAATCGCCACACGATGCGATGGTGAACTTGTGCCACATGTTCGGTTTGGATGTTGGTCTCGCCGCCCAGTACCGACTCCTGTCGAATCAGGAATCCACAAGGAAGAAACTCGTCGAGGCAGCCAAAGATCCCGTTTGGGGGAAGATTGTCGGCAAGTCAGCGGAACTTCGAGGCGAGATTGGGGCCGTAGAGCAAAGGATAAGCGAGCTGCAACATCAGATCGCCGACTTTCAAGTCGTTCCCGAGTATGAAAAAATCCGTCGTGAAGCCGATGAGGTCGATCAGGAAATTCGGATGCTTCGATCATCTGAGGCAGTGGAGCGACGTAACCTGCAGGACCTGGAGCAGGCCGTCGACGAGGTCACCGAGCCTGACGATAGATACCTCGAATCGGCCTACAAACAGCTTAACTTGGTTCTTGGTAAGGAAGTACGCCGCCGTTTTGACGATGTGCGCGCCTTTCATGAAACTGTCGTGCGCAATCGCGAACGGCAACTACACGAGGAGATATCCCGGCTGCGGCAACTGTTGGATGACCGCGCTAAAGTGCGTGAACGCCTGGGTGAGCGGCAGGCTGCGCTCTTGCGTACACTAAACTCAGGTGGCGCGCTTGACGCACTCAACTCATTGCAATACGCCCTGGCTCGCGAACAGGCGCATCTTGAGTCCCTACGTCACCGATTTCAAGCCGCCCAAGCACTCGAAGCCAGCCGACGGGAAATCGAGTCGAAACGGCTTGATCTCGAACAGGAAATGGTGACCGATCTTGAGGAGCGCGACTCCATAACTCGTGAGGCCAACGCCCTCTTCAACCAGTACGCCCGGCGTCTGTATGGAGACGGACGAAATCCTTATCTCGCCTTCAGCCCGAGTAAGCAGCGGATGCAGATCGAGCCCAAGATCGAGGATGACGGGAGCAGAGGTATTCACAATATGGTGATCTTCTGTTTCGATCTCACTGCTGCCGTCATTGCCCATCGTGCCGGTCGTGCCCCTGATTTCCTCGTCCACGACAGTCATCTCTATGACGGTGTGGATGAACGCCAGGTGGCACGTGCGCTGCAGCTGGCTGCAGAAGTCACCGAGAGCGAGCAGATGCAGTACGTCGTCACGATGAACTCCGACGATCTAAATAAAGCCGTGTCGATGGGATTCGACGCCGATCCCTACATCATCGAGCCGCATCTGACCGACCAACCCGATGGCGGGCTGTTCGGCTTCCGTTTCTGAGTGGTTCCACTCGCTGACCCTCCTGCCCGTCGACGAAGCCGGGGCGTCCGTTGATCAGATGCTGTCGACGAAGAGGTGGGCCTCTCGCGAGTCCATGCCGGTCTCACCGCGCACCAGATACACCGCCTGCTCCTGGCGGCCGGCGGCCTTGAGCTCGCGTACGCGGGTGGCCAGGTCGGGACCGGCGGTGCGCGGCAGGGCTACGTCGGCAACGGGCCTGAACCGGGCCATGGCGGATCGCCATCCTCCCCAAGGCACTGACCCCGCAGCGGAGGTCCCCACCTGGCGGGAGATCGCCTTCTAGCCGGTCACTGAAACGGCGCCGGACCGGACGTACAACGGGACGACTGGACGTACAACGGGACGGCGGCCCGGTCTTCAGGAGACCGGGCCGCCGTCGGTGTCATGCGCCGGTGGTCAGAGCCATCCGCGCGCGTGCGTAGGAGGGGCGGGCGGCGACGGGGACGCTCGTCGAGACGTCCCCGTGCCGCGATGTCATTACTTCTTCTTGTTCTGGTTCTTGCTCGCGGCGGGTCCCGAGAGCTTGGCGATCACCGTGTCGGTGTCCCTGATGAGGACGTCGCGGATCTCGGCGGTCGGCACGGTCTTCGGGTCGTTGACGAGGGTCTTGAACTTCTCCAGTTCCTTGATGGTCTTGGCGTCGTTGTCCTTCGCCTCCTCCTTGCGGGCCTTGGTGAGCTGCGCCTGGAGCTTGTTGGCGCTGGCCTGGCTGAGCCTGCTGGTCGCGGCGAACCTGTCGATCAGCATGCTCAGGTCCCTGGTGGAGGTGGTGATCCCGAAGGTGACCTTGGTAGTGGTGGCGTTGCCCGCGTAGTCGGTCGCGGTGACCGACAGCGCGTGCGTGCCCAGAGCCAGCTCGTACAGCGCCTGCAGCCTGCCCGAGGAGTAGGCCCCCGAGTCCAGCGTGCCGGTGAGGGTCTTCACCCCCGAGGTGCTGTCCACGGCCTGCCAGGTGATGCGCAGGTCCTGGCTGTCGCCGTAGATCTGGCTGTCGGAGATGCCGGACACCAGGACGGTCGGCTTGGTGCCGTCGATCTTCACCGCGGCGGCCTTCTCGGTCTCCACGTTGCCGGCCTTGTCCTTGGCCCGGTAGGCCAGGGTGTGGCTGCCGTCGCCGGTGATGTTGACCGGCTCGGTGTACGACTTCCAGGCGCCGCCGTCGAGCGAGTACTCGATGCCCGCGAGGCCCGAGCCGCCGTCGGAAGCAGTGAGCGTGACCGGCACGGTGGCTCCGTGCCAGCCGTCGTCGTTCGCCGGGGCGAACTGCGCGGTGGTCAGGGGCGCCGTGGCGTCCTTCTTCACCTGGATGGTGCCGTCGGCGGTGTTGCCGGCCTTGTCGGCGGCCCGGTAGGCCACCGTGTGCACGCCGTCGGCCGCGACGGTCACCGGGTCGGTGTACGGCGCCCACGGGCCACCGTCCACGCTGACCTCGGTGGAGGCCAGCCCAGATCCGCTGTCGGAGGCGGTCACGGTGACCGCCACGCTGGAGACGAACCAGCCGTTGCCGCCGTCGGGCGCCGCCGGGGTGGTCGTCGCCGAGACCTTCGGCGGCGTGGTGTCGGCCGGCTGCCCCCACGAGGCGTGGAAGAAGTCGAACTTAGCCGTCTTGGACGCCGCCGCGTTGACCCCGATGGCGAACACGCCGACCTTGGCGTTGCTCACCGCCGCGTTGACCAGCCCGGAGCCGACCTCGGTCCAGGCCTTGCCGTCGGAGGAGGTGAATCCGTGGTAGGTCGTGCCGGTCTTGGTCAGCCGCAGCCACCACACGCCCTGGGTGAGGCCGGTGGTCTGCGGTTGCGGGTTCTGTACGGCGTCGCCTATCTCACTGCGGAACTCCACCCTGCGCGAGGTGGCACTGTCGGCGAGGTAGTCGAGCTTCACGTAGTTGGCGTCGTCGACGTAGGCGATCAGCCCGCCCTGCTGGTAGGCCTCGTTGAGCGCCGACCCGTCGATCTTCGTCTCCACGCTCCAGTCCCCGGACGGCGGGGTCTGCAGGATGAAGTTCTTCGCTCCGCTGTTGTCGGTGCCGTAGATGTCACCCTTGATGGTGTCGATCTCCAGGTTGCCGCCGGTCACCCGGGTCGCCGCCGCGTCGGGACGGACGATGGTGGACCACCGGCAGGCGTCCAGGGAAGCGCCGTCGAACTCGTCGTCCGGCGTCACCGGGCCCGCGCTGCCGTCCGGCGTGAGCTGGAACCAGTCGAACGCGGCGTCGATGACGGGCCTGTTACCGGTGCTGGCGAAGGACACCAGTCCGATGCGCGGGTTGACGATGCCGGCCACGGCCTTGTCGGTCTGCGGCATCGCCGTCCAGGTCAGCCCGTCGGCCGAGTAGGAGGCGGTGAGGGTCGTGCCGTTGCTGGCCAGCCGGACGTAGACCGTGTTCGGGAACGCGGCCCCAAGGTTGGCGGTGTTGGACGCGGCCACCTCGTTCGGCACGCCCGCCTCTTCCCTGACGAACTGGAAGATGCGAGTGGCCGGGTCGTTGGTGGTACGCCCCTGGATCACCATCTTGGCGTAGTTGTCGTCGTCGCCGTAGAGGATGAGGCCCGCCTGCTGGTAGGCGTCCTTCGCGGCGATCGTCAGCTTCGCCGTGGCCTGCCAGGCCCCGCTGGGCGCGGACTGCAGCACCATGTTGGGGATGGGGGTGTTGCTGGTGCCGTAGATGTCCGCGAGGGCCGTGGGGATGTGCAGGGCACCGTCGGCGACCCGCAGGTCCTGGTTCTCGCCCAGCACGGTCCACCGCGAGCGGTCGAGCGCGACGGCGTCGAAGCCGTCGGACTTGCCGGTGAGGCAGGTGGTGCCGGGACTGTCCACGGTGATGCGGACATGCTCGGTGCGCGAGGCGCCCTTGGCGTCGGTCACGGTGACGGACGCGTCGTAGCTGCCGGGCGCCTGGTAGGTGTAGGAGGCGTCGGGCGTGGTGGGAGCCGGGGCACCGGCCACGCCGAGGTTCCACTTGTAGGTGAGCGGCGTGTCGCCTTCAGGGTCACTGGCCTCGGCGTGCAGGCTGACCTGCAACGGCGCCGAGCCCTTGTCCGGGGTAGCGGTGATGGCGACGGCGGGGCGCTGGTTGTCGGTGACGCCCTTGCCGATGAAGTCGGTCCAGTTGACGTTGAGCAGCCCACCGGTGTTGTCGCTGCCCGCGGACCTGCGGACGACGAAGTACAGCGGTCCGCTGGACGTCGGCGGGTCGGTCAGCGTCAGCCGGAAGTCACTGTAGGTCTGCCAGCCGCCGGTGTTGGTCACCTCGACCTTGCCCACCAACGGCCCGTCGGCCTTGCCCGTGTGGACCTCGATCGTGCCGCCGGTGGAGGCGGAGGCCGCGCGGAAGCTCAGGGCCCCGATCCCCGTCAGGTTGACCGGGTCGTGGCTCCAGTAGTCGCCGTCCTCGATGGAGCCGATGTCGTTGAAGCCGCCCTGCGTGTCGGAGGCGGGCTCCACCTTCACCCCGGGGTCACCGGTGCCGGCGGCGCCGGGGATGCGGCCCGTCTCGGTGAAGAACTCGGCCTGCTTGTGCTTGGGCTGCAGGACCGCCTGGGCCCTGCCGGTCAGCGGCCCCGAGGAGCCCGCGCCGCCCTTGTCGGTGTAGCTGGCCTCAAGCACGTAGAAGACGTTGTCGCCGTCGCTGTGCCCGGAGGACAGGGTGGTCTGCACGGTGCCCGAGCAGCCGGTGTACTGGTCGAGCGGGTGGCCGTGGGTGTCATGTCCCAGGATGGCCTGCACCTTCACGTTCGCGCAGTCGACCGTGCCGTCCTCGGGGTCGGTGACCGTGACGGTGAACTTCACCTGGTCGCCGAACTCGAACAGGCCGCCGTCGGGCGGAAGGTTGATCTTCACGGTCGGCGCCGTGTTGCCGACCACGACCGGGACGTTCGCGGTGGCGGTCTTGCCGCCCTCGTCCTTCACAGTCAGTACGGCCGTGAAGTTGCCCGCCGTGGTGTAGGTGTACGAGGGGTTCGCCTCGGTCGAGTCGACGGTTCCGTTGCCGTCGAAGTCCCAGGCGTACGTGAGCGCGGTCCCGTCGGGGTCGGTCGATCCCGCGCTGGAGAACTGCACGGTCAGCGGCGCCGTACCCGAGGCCTTGTCGGCCTTCGCCTTGGCGACCGGTGCCCGGTTGCCCTGCACGTAGTCGATCCGGTAGACGCCGGAGTCGGTGTTGTCACCGCCGAAGCCGGAGCCCCACTCGATGAGGTACAGGGCGCCGTCGGGACCGTACTTCATGTCCATCGGCTTCTTGAATCGCATCGAGGTCAGCATCGGGTTGATGTCGACCAGCTGCGAGCCGTCGGCGCTGAGCTGGAACGAGTACAGGTGGTCCTGGTTCCACTCGCCGAAGACCGCCTTGCCGTCCCAGTAGGCCGGCCACTTGCGGTCGGACACCAGCGCGGGGTCGAAGCGGTACGCGGGGCCCGCCATCGGCGCGCCGCCGCCGCCCAGCTCGGGGAAGGCGGGGTCGGCCGCGTAGTGGTAGTAGACGGTGGCCGGCAGCGCCTTGGGCAGGTCGGTGAGGCCGGTGTTGTTGGGCGAGTCGTTCTTCGGCGCCGCGCAGTCGAACGCCTGCTTGGGGGTGTTCGTCGCGAAGTCGAAGTCGATGTAGGGCTTGTTGTTGCCCACGCAGTACGGCCAGCCGTAGAACCCGGGCGCGTTGAGGATGTCCCACTCGACCGTGTTCTCCGGGCCGCGCGTGGCGCTGGGGTTGCCCGCGTCCGGTCCGTAGTTGGCGACCAGCAGCTTGTGCGTCTTCGGGTCGATGCCGATCCTGAACGGGTTGCGGAAGCCCATCCCGTAGATCTCCGGGCGGGTCTTCGCCGTGCCCGGCGGGAACAGGTTGCCCGCGGGGACGGTGTACGTCCCGTCAGGCTCGGGGTGGATGCGCAGCACCTTGCCGCGCAGGTCGTTGGTGTTGGCCGCGCTGCCCTGGGCGTCCCAGGCGGTCCGCCCGGAGCGCTCGTCGATCGGGGTGTACCCGTCGGAGGCGAACGGGTTGGTGTTGTCACCGTTGGCCAGCCACAGGTCGCCGGTGGCCTTGTCGAACACCATGCCACCGCCGTGGTGGCAGCACTCGGCCCGCTGTACGGGCACTTCCAGCACGACCTTCTCGCTGGTGAGGTCGAGCGTCAGGTCCGGCTTGATGGTGAAGCGCGAGAGCCGGTCCACGACCTTGGCCTGCGGCGAGTAGTACACGTACGCCCAGCGGTTCGTGGCGAACGCCGGGTCGAGGGCCAGGCCGAGCAGGCCGCTCTCGTTGGCGGTGAAGACGTTCAGGTGGCCAGAGGTGACGACGCCGCCGTCCGGCTTGACCGCCTTCATGTCGCCGAGACGGTCGATGTAGAAGACCGTGTTGTCGGGGGCGACGTCCAGCATCATCGGGTTGGAGGTGTTGTCGTCGAGGGTGACCTTCTCGAACGCCGAGTCCAGGCTCGCCGAGCAGTCGGCCGGCACCACGCCGGCGGCGGTCTGCAGGCCGCCCAGCAGCATCTTCAGGAAGTTCGGCTCGACGTACGAGGCGTCGTCGTGGCCCAGCGCGGTGTACCAGGAGCGACCGCCGTCGTAGTTCTGGCACCAGCTGTTGGGGTGGTCGGCACCCATCGTGCCGCCGCTGTAGCTCTTCTCGTCCAGGGAGGTCAGGACGTGGACGGTACCGCGCGGGTTGGTACGGAAGTCGTACCACTCGTCGCTTCTGGTCCAGCGGTCGGGAAGCCCGGCGGTGGACGGGTGAGCGGGGTCCTCGACCTTGACGACGGCCTGCTGCGGCGTGGGGTGCTGCTTGAAGTACGCACCGACCAGCTTGCCGTAGAAGGGCCAGTCGTACTCGGTGTCAGCGGCCGCGTGCACGCCCGCGTACCCGCCGCCGGCCTCGATGTAGTGCTCGAAGGCGGTCTGCTGAGCGGCGTCCAGGACGTCGCCCGTGGTGGACAGGAAGACCACCACCGCGTACTTGGCCAGGTTCTCCTCGGTGAAGGCGCCGGCGTCCTCGGTGGCGTCGACGGTGAAGTTGTGCTCCTGGCCGAGCTTCTTGATGGCCGCGACGCCCGCGGGGATGGAGCTGTGCCGGAAGGCGGCGGTCTTGGAGAAGACCAGCGCGGCGAACGGCGGATCAGCGGCCGCCGCATTGGGCGCCGCCGCGTTGGGCGCCGCCGCATTAAGCGCCGAGGCTTTGGCGGCCGACGCGTTGGCGGTGGCCGGGACCAGGAGGGTGGAGACGAGCAGAACCAGGGCTGTCAGCAGCCTTCTCATGCCACACCCCGCACGCTGTCGCGGGAGCGCTCGGCATGGATGTGCTCATGGTCAGTGCCGGATGGCATATGGAGATGCGGGTGGGAGATGCGCATTCGTGTTTCCTCGAAGTGGGGGGCAGCGATGAAATGCGAGGAAGATCGCGCCCGGTCGGCGGGCGCTGGGGAGCATGCGTAGGAGCCGGTTCGCGGCTCGTGTGCCCATGGAACACGGGAGCCGGTTCGCGGCTTGAGTACTCGTCCGGGATGGGAGCCGGTTCGCGGCTCGAATACCCGTTCGGGATGGGAGCCGGTTCGCGGCCGGTACGCCGGTCGAGCCCGGCGGTCGGGCTCAGCGGGCCACGGGGATGCGATGGCCGTCGTGGCCACCGAACCTCGGGCACCGACCAGCCAGGATTGGAGGGGGATGGGCATGTCGTCCTGACCTCATGACTAAGTCAGACAAGGCGCGCGCCGCCGCGCTGATTGCCGGGGTGATGCGGGGGGTGTAGCCGGAGGAGTGCCGTCTCCGTCGTACTGATTGCCTGGATGCGCGGGTCGGCCACGCTCGCGACGTCCCCCGAGAGGGTGCCGAAGCCTGGCCGCGAGCGGGGCACCGCCCGGCGCACGGAGGTGTGCCGCCGTTGTCGTTCACGCCGCCACACCGCCTTTTTATTTCTTGTAGATCAATTAACGAGGTTTTAACACAGCTCCTTCGTGCCTGTATAGACCCAAATGACCGAACGGACCGCTCCCACAGCCCTGATGTCACACTCGCGGCGCCGGGGGGCTCTTGGGTAGCGAGCGAGGTTCACCACGTCGGGGCAGGTCGCCGAACGAGTTCGAGGCTGAGCAGGTCGCCGCGCGTCCGAACCGACCAGCGTGACCATCCATCGAGAGCCGGTCGATCCTTACAAGGAGTGTCATCATGACCGTTCTGGTCACCGGAGCCACCGGAACCGTCGGCGGCCACACCGTCCAGCACCTGCTGCGCGCGGGCCAGAAGGTGCGCGCGCTGACCCGCGCTCCGGCCAGGGCCCGCCTGCCGGAAGGCGTGGAGGTCGTCGCCGGCGACCTCACCGACGCGGCCACCCTGACGCGGGCCTTCGACGGCGTCACCGCCGCCCATCTGATCAACTTCGGCAAGGACTACAAGCCGCTGGGCAACGGAGAAGAGATCGTCGACCTGATCCTGCGGGCGGGAGTTCGCAGGGTCACCCTCCTTGGCGGCTGGGAGGAAGGCACCCTGGAGCCCGCCGTCCGGTCCAGCACTCTGGAGTGGACCGCCCTGAAGCCGATCGAGTTCATGGGCAACACGCTGGCCGACTGGGGTGCGCGGCTGCGCGCCGACGGCGTCATCCGCGAGCCGTACGGCGACCGCAAGAGCGCCCCCGTCCATGAGTCCGACATCGGCGCCGTGGCGGCAGTGGCCCTGACCGAGGACGGCCACGCCGGGCAGGCCTACACCATCACCGGACCCGAGGTGCTGACCCCCCGCGACAAGATCCGCATCCTCAGTGAAGCCACCGGCCGGGATCTGAGGTTCGAGGAACTCACACCCGACCAGACCCGGAAGGAATGGGTCGAGGAAGGCACGCCGCCGGACATGTTCCTCTTCAAGGTCTTCGGCGACACCCCCGGGATCGGCCACCGGGAGATGGTCGAGTTCCTTCTCAAGCTCTACGGCACCGACCACGAACTCGGCTCCACCGTAACCAACACCGTAGAGAACCTCACCGGCCACCAGGCCCGCACCTTCACCCAGTGGGCCTCCGAGCATGCGGACGCCTTCCGGGCCTGACAACGGCATCGCCAGCACGAGGGCCCACGTTCGTCGGCATCCGGGAAACGACGGTGCCCCACCACGTACGGGGCCTCGTCGTTCGGTTGCGGGCCGGCGTCAGATTTCTAGGCAGTCAGGGTCAGGACAGCTTCAACCACGCGTTGACTGCCGCGGCGAGCTGACGCGGATTCATCTCCGCGCGCCCTCCTGGAGCTGTCGGCATATGTGGATCTCCCTGCCGGTGACGTAGCACCACGTCCACCGTCTGTGAATCCCCTGGGGAGAGGTGTCACTCACGGGCCGCACATTGACGAAGCCGCGATCGCAGGGTTATGGAATGACAATCGAGAATGCTCGGTCTTCCCATTTGTTCGGCATTCCAGTGATGACAAGGAAAGTGTCCCTTCGGGTGCCGCAGACGGGATCCGGCCACATTGACACACGGATTCCGTACTCGAAGGACGTGTACTGCAAGGTGGCCGACGGAACAAGCTTCGTGACGTCCAGGTCCTTGTCTTCCAGCTCGACGCAGTACTGTCCGACGGCAGGCTTCGTGACTGCTTTGATTCCCTTGGCGCGGTTGATACTCCCGTCGGAGTTGACCACGGCAGCTGCCTGCGCGTACGGGGCCGTCGCCTTGGTAACGGCGGAGATAGCCGCTTCTGCGCCCCCGGTCCACGCGACGCCCGCGACGAGACCGGCCGCCGCGCCCACCAAAACAGACACCCGGACCTTCTTGTTATCGAGCATGCGATTCCCCATTTCGTCCACACCCCTCGACAGCTTTGAGGAAACCACTGAAGTCACGCCAGCATATCCTGCACGTCTCAACGGCCGAGCATGTGTCACCGGTCACGAAGAGGTAAAAGTCTTGATGGGTTTCAGCTTGCAATAAGGCCCAATAGTATCGGCCGGATTCTCGACGAATATGCGAGTCAGGGCAGCGTAAAGGGCCTTTGGCCGCCACCCGGAGAAAACCTTAGGCCGGGGATTCCGCAGTTCATTGACAAACTCGCGCTCCGTACCGGCCTGCCCGTCCGGAACGCTCGGCAGCGGCCTCGGGCGGGGGGTTTCTTCGAGTCCGGCTCGGTATGCGGTGGGAGCTCCGGCTTGAGTCAATAACATGACTGTTTCTCGAACGCCAGTATGATGCCACGGTCCAGACAGACGGTGACTCACCCGGGAAGGGGTGTACGTGGCGCAGAAGGTGATACTCGTCGACGACCTCGACTGCTCCGAGGGCGATGACGTGGCGAGACGGGAGTTCCCGCTGCTGAACCGGACCTTCGCCATCGACCTGTCCGATGCCAACCAGCAACGGCTGAGCGAGGCTCTCACGTTCCTCGAAGAGGTCCTGGAGCGCTCCCGTGAGGTGAAGCAGGCGTCGCGGCCCAAGAAGATCACCGACCCCTCGCCCCGATTGCAGGGTTACACCCTCACCGACGTTCGCGCATGGGCACGCGAGCAAGGTCTGGAGGTAGCCGTCCGGGGCAAGGTCACCGACGAGGTCATCGAGCAGTTCGTCGCCGCCCATCCCGACGCGACCTCCACGCAGTCGGTGCCGGAGGAACAGGCGGGCGGAGACGCACAGGAGGGCACGGAGCCGAACGCCGGCACCTGACCCAGAGGCCGGCCGGGGTGGCGGCCCCTGACTCGGAATCGCCTCCCGACAGGGCGGCCGCCACACCGGGCCGACCGGGCTCCGCATCCCTTCCCGCCACCGTTGACCCGGTGCCCGCCGGTGGCGGACCCCTGAGCGCCCGTCCGCGAAAATCAACCGCCGCGCGGACATGGACGCTGGACCGATTCACACGGTAGAAACATCCCAACAACATCCATCTTCCACGGCTGGACACATGTCCCGTAATGAGAGAGCGCTCTCTCACCTCTGGCCCGTAGGATCCAGTCGCCATCCCCCACCAGACAGGTCGATGACCATTGTGAACGCCCGGCACGCGAGAGCGCTTCCGCATTCATCGAAGCACCCCATTCGCCCGGTCCTCATGCCCGCCACCCCCCCGACGTCTTCTGTTCACGTAGCGCCGCACGCCCAGCGGAAAGGACGAACCGTATGAGCACCCTGCCCCCTGGCAATGGAGGTTCCGCGAGGCGGAGCCCCGGCCGCAGGCAACTCGGACGGGCGTTCGCGCTCGGCCTCGTGCTGACGACCGCCGTCATGACGACGGGAACCATCGCGAACGCCGCCTCACCGGAACCCCGCACCCCGGACTTCGGGTCGAACGTCACCGTCTTCGATCCGAGCATGCCGGTCGGTGACATCCAGGCCACCCTCGACGCGGCGCACGCCGCACAGGTCGACAACGAGATGGGCACCAACCGCCACGCCTACGTGTTCAAGCCGGGCACGTACGGCACCGCGGAGCACCCGCTCCAGATCAAGGTCGGCTACTACACCGAGATCGCCGGCCTGGGCGCCTCCCCCACCGACGTCGTCATCAACGGCAAGGTCGAGGTCTACAACCGCTGCCTGGAGAACGGCGGCACGAGCAACTGCCTCGCGCTCGTCAACTTCTGGCGCACCCTTTCCAACCTGTCGATCAACATCAACGCGGCCGGCCAGGACGGCTGCAGGGCATCGGCGAACTTCTGGGCCGTCTCCCAGGCCGTGTCCATGCGCCGCCTCAACGTCACCGGTGGCGGCCTGTCGCTGATGGACTACTGCACCGCCGGCCCGCAGTACGCCAGCGGCGGCTTCATCGCCGACTCCAAGCTGCCGTCCGTCACGAACGGATCGCAGCAGCAGTGGCTGACCCGCAACAGCGAGGTCGCCGGTTGGTCCAACGGCGTGTGGAACCAGGTCTTCTCGGGTGTCGTCGGTGCTCCGGACGACGCCGCCTTCCCGAACCCGCCGTACACCACGCTCGACACCACTCCGGTGAGCCGCGAGAAGCCGTACCTGTTCCTCGACGCGAAGGGCAAGTACAACGTCCGCGTGCCCGCCGCCCAGAAGAACACTCGTGGCATCACGTGGGCCAATGGCATGACGCCGGGCCGCACGCTGCCCATCTCCGACTTCTTCGTCGCGAAGCCGTCGGACTCGGTGAAGACCATCAACAACGAGCTCGCGCGCGGTAAGAACCTGCTGCTCACGCCGGGCGTGTACGACGTAGCGCGCAACATCGAGGTCAAGCGCGCCGACACGGTGGTTCTGGGCATCGGACACGCCACGCTCACCGCCGTCAACGGCTCGACCCCGCTCGACGTCGCCGACGTCCCCGGCGTGGTCATCGCCGGCGTCACGATCGACGCGGGCCTTGTGAAGTCGCCGGTTCTGCTGCGCGTGGGCAAGAACCACGGCAAGGACGGCCACGGCAGGGACGACGACCACGGCCGGCGTCCGGGTCCGGCGGACAACCCGACGACCCTGTCCGACGTGTACTTCCGCGTCGGTGGACCGCACGTCGGCAAGGCCGACACCGCGCTCGAGGTCAACAGCGACAACGTGATCATCGACCACACCTGGGTGTGGCGCGCCGACCACGGCGTCGAGGGCTTCACCGACACCCAGCGGTGGAACACCAACATCGGCCGCTACGGCGCCGTCATCAACGGTGACCACGTGACCGCGACCGGCCTGTTCGTCGAGCACTTCCAGCGGTACAACACCGTCTGGAACGGCGACGACGGCACGACCATCCTGTACCAGAACGAGCTGCCGTACGACCCGCCGACCCAGGCCGACTGGATGAACGGTTCGGTCGAGGGCTTCGCCGGCTACAAGGTCGGCAACCGCGTGAAGACCCACAACCTCTACGGCGGTGGCGTCTACGTCTTCAACCAGAACAACCCGGCCATCCACACCGAGAACGGCTTCGAGGTCCCCCAGACCCCGGGCGTCAAGCTGCACCACATCATGACGGTCAACCTGAGCGCCGGAATCATCGACCACGTCGTCAACGGCGTAGGCGACCCGGCCGACACGACCAAGGTGGGTTCACCGGTTTACGTCACGCAGTACCCGGCCCCGTAGAACCCCCGCACAACACAACGGCACCATCGCCGTCCAGGTGGGCCGGAGTTTCCCAACTCCGGCCCACCAGCCCGCTGTGAGCCGCATTCGCCTGCGCCGGATCCTGGCAGCCGAGGTGCCCGGCGTGTTGATCGGAACGGCTTCCCGCGCTACTGGCTGTCGGAAGACCACGGTAGCCTGCCGGAGGATCACTGACACGTGGGTGCCCTGCCGCCGCGCCTGCCTCAATGATCGCAACCGGATGGCTCCACGCGCCGGGTCGCTGTGACGCCAATGAGCTGGGGAATCTGGAACGGTGCACATGAAACTGCGGGATCGCCTGCGGTACTGGTTCGACGGCACGATGGATCGCGGGACCCCCGCGCTGATCGGCTGGCTGGGCCTCGCATCCGTCGTGCTCATCGCGCTGGTCACCGCGCTGGTCGTCACCCTCATCCCCGCCGAGGACGTCGAGGTGGACGGCGGCTGGCTCGGCGTCACGTGGATGAGCCTGATGCGGGCCATCGACCCCGGCACCCTGGGCGGCGATACCGGGAGTCCCCTCTTCCTGGCTCTGATGCTCATGGTCACCATCGGCGGCATCTTCATCGTCAGCTCGCTAATCGGTGTGCTGACCGCCGGCCTGGAGAACCGGATCGCCCAGTTGCGCAAGGGCCGGTCCCGCCTCATCGAGCAGGGGCACACGATCGTGCTCGGCTGGTCGGAGCAGGTCTTCACCGTCATCGAGGAGCTCGTCAAGGCGAACCAGGGCCAACGGCGCTCCTGCGTGGTGATCCTCGCCGACCGCGACAAGGTGGACATGGACGACGAGATCCGGGCCCACATCGGCGAGACGGGCCGTACACGGGTGATCTGCCGATCCGGCAGTCCGCTCAAGCGAGCCGACCTGGAACTGGTGAGCCCGGACACGGCGAAGTCGATCATGGTACTGCCACCCCCGGGCCATGACGCCGACATCCACGTGATCAAGGCATTGCTGCTGCTGAACAACCGCACCTGGCGCGGCGCCCGCCCACACGTGGTCACCGCTGTACAGAACTCGGAGAACCTCGCCGCCGCCCGTCTCGCCGGCGGCGAGGCCGCTCTGGTGATCGACGCCGACGACATCGCCGTCCGCCTCGTCGTTCAGTCGCATCGCCAGTCAGGCCTGTCCATGGTCTGCACCGACCTGCTCGACTTCGCCGGCAACGAGATCTACATCCGCCCCGAGCCCGCACTCGCCGGGTCGACCTACGGCCAGGCGCTCAACGCCTACGATCTCGGCGTTCCCATCGGGCTGCGCAGGATCGACGGAGCGGTGGTCGTCAACCCTCCGATGGACACCTCCATCGGTACCAGTGACCACCTGATCGTGCTCGCCGAAGACGACCTGCTCATCCGGCTGGCCGACTCCCCTCCCCTTATCGAGGAGGCGGCGATCACCTCGGTCCCCGACCGGCGTCCGATGCCGGACCGCACCCTGCTGATCGGCTGGAACTCCCGCGCGACGAAGATCATCGACCTGTTGGAACGTCTGGTCGAGCCACACTCGGTCGTGGACATCGCCGCCCCGCGCAGACCCGTCGACGTCCTGCAGACCGCGCGCAAGAACCTGACCATCGGTTACAAGCACTGCGAGCCGACCAGCAGAGCATCACTGGAGACCCTTGACCTGGGCAGCTACAAGCACATCATCGTGCTGGCGGACGACAGCGTCGACTTCGGCCACGCCGACGACCGCACGCTGGTGACCCTGCTCCACCTGCGCGACATCGAGGTGCGGCTCGGCGACCCGTACTCGATCGTCACCGAGATCAACGACGACCGCAACCGGGAGATCTTCCAGGTCACCAAGGCCGACGACTTCATCGTCAGCACCAAGCTGATCAGCCTGCTGCTGACCCAGCTGGCTGAGAACCGCCACCTACAGGGAGTCTTCGCCCAGCTTTTCGACCCCGCCGGATCGGAGATCTTCCTGAGGCCCGCGTCCGACTACGTCAGCCCCGGCGTGGAGGCGAACTTCGCCACCGTCATCGAAGCGGCCAAGCGGCGAGGACAGACGGCCATCGGCTACCGGCTCAAGCGCCACAGCGACCAGCCTCCTTCCTACGGAGTCAGCCTCAATCCATCCAAAACAGAGCCTCTGACCCTCGGCGCGGACGACAACGTCATCGTGCTTACCGAGGAATAGCGACGCGCGGGGTGGATCTGGCTCAGTGGATGAGGTTCAGGCCGGTCAGGTCGGCCGAGAGCGCCCAGAGACGGGATGCTTCACCGCTGTCTGCCGGGCCGCCTTCGGTGATGTGGCAGTCGGCACAGTAGTCACCGCCGTGCGCGTCGAGCTCGGGTGATGTAGCGGCCCAGACCTGGGTCGCCGCGCCTTGCTCGGGTGTCTTGAACAGACCCGGCGCCGGAGTACCGCCAGTATCGATCCAGCCGGCGGCGACCATCTCGTCGACCTCAAGGTGTCGTTGCAGGGGAGTGAGGATCCAGCCGGGGTTCACCGAGAAAGCGTGGACCCCATGCGGTCCGCCGAGCCGATCGAGGTGGCGGGCGAACAGGATGTTCGCGAGCTTGGACTGGGCGTAGGCGGCCCACTTGTCGTAGCCGCGGGCAAACTGTACGTCTTCCCAGCGGATACGCGAGTCCGGGTCGCACCCGGAGGAGACCGAGACGACACGGGCCCTACCGGTTGCCTTGAGGGCGGGCCACAGCAGGTTCGTCAGCGCGTAGTGGCCGAGGTGGTTGGTGGCGAACTGCGCCTCCCAGCCGGGCCCCACCCGCGTTTCGGGGCAGGCCATGATCCCGGCGTTGGCGATCAGAATGTCGAGGGTGGCGTGGCTGCGCCGGAACCGTTCGGCGAACGCGCGGACGGAGGCGAGGTCGGCGAGATCGAGCCGGTCGACCTCGACCCTTTCCACGCCGGCGAGTGCCTGCTGCGCCTGCTCGGGGCGACGTGCCGGGACGACGACCTAATTCCGGGCCTCCGGCATGCCGCTGGCGGCGATCAGCCGGCTCGCCCAGCTCGTCCGTGAGGGCACCGGCAACGAGGCGGGACGGCTCGAGCTGCTACGCGTGCACCAGCGCCGCATCGCCGAGCGACTCGCGCAGCTGCACGACTGTCTCGACCTCATCAACACCAAGGTGGCCGGCTACGAACGACACCTCGCCGCCGGTGCTTCCGGAGATCCCTGGCAACAGCAGCCGCAGCGCACGCACAACGGGGTCAGCACGTCGGCCTGACCCTGGGCGTGCCACAACGTCCGTGAACTCGACCGATCAACGGCGGTGAAACAGCTCCAGGAAACGACGGGCGCAGGGAGAGCGGTGGGGCTCTTCAGCCCATTGCTCGGCCCAGCGAGCGTGACGGCCTACGATTCGTGCATGGTGCAGAGCAAGGCGCGAGACGCGGCGGATCCTGCGCAAGGGTGGGGTGAGCTGGCAGACCACCACCACCTGGAAGGCCTCCACCGACCCCGGCTTCATCGCCAAGATGCAGCGCGTGCTGGAGTTATACGATCGCCCGCCCGCCGATGGGCGGGTGATCTGCGTTGATGAGTTCGGGCCGCTGAATCTGATGCCGCGCAAGGGCAAGCGGTGGCGGCCGGTGGGTTCGCCGGCTCGGCTTCGCGCGACCTACAACCGCTACCACGGCGTGATGCAGATGATCGCCGCCTTGGATCTGGCCACCGGCAAGCTGTACTACCGGATCCGCAAGCGCAAGCGGTGGCGCGAGTTCTTGTCCTTCCTGAAGACCCTGCGCACCCGCTGGCCCGGCGAGAAGTTGTACGTGATCGCCGACAACTACTCGCCGCACAAGCATCCCCAGGT